>JAAYZO010000367.1 GCA_012514865.1 Lentisphaerota bacterium
CAGCCGCCGGTCAGGTCGCCCATGCGGGCGTCGTAACGCCAGGCCAGCGCCTCGCTGTCGGCCGGCAGCATCACCTCGGGCTGCGAACGCACCGCGGCCCGCACCTCCGCCCCGGCCGGCTGCCGCGACCAGGTCCCGGCCGTCACCGCCAGCGGCCACGACAACGCCGGCGCCGGCGCCGGCGGCGCACCACACCAATCCAGCGGCACGTCCGGATCGAACAGACCCGGAACCACCCACAGGCCGCGGTCCAGCGCGAAGTCCTGGTTGTCGTAGATGACCGGATGCACGATCAGGCTGTGAACAGCCCATGACCCCGGACCCGACAGCCCGATGACGAGCTGCCGCTCGGGCGCGCGCACGTAGTGACTCAGGGACACCTCGCGGGTCTCGCCCGCCGACAGACTCACCGCCGGCAGGACAGGGGTGCCGTTCAGGCTCACCGCAAAGGGCCCCACCGCCTGACTCGGATGACCCAGCCGCAGGGTCAGCAGCCAGACACCCGGATGGACATCGACGAGGAACTCGCCGGCAGTGCCGGTGCCGGAACGACCCGCCACGGCGTTGTCCAAGATGCCCGGGGACGGCACCCGGAACACCTCCAGGCCGTCGGCACGACGCCAGCCCCAGCCCTGCGCCGCGCTGTAGACGCGGTCGTCGGCACGCTCGAAGCCCTCGATCTCGGCCGCCGTGCCGAAGGTGAACTGCGCCGCCGCCGGCGTCGGGCCGTGGTAGTTCCACTGGTCGTACGGGTGCTTGGCGTCGTAGTCGTCGGCGCCTTCATACAGAATCATCTTCGAGGTGAAAATGCCGCCGTAGGACCACGCCGTGGCGCCGAACGAAAACACGACCCAGTCGCCCTGCTTCTCGATGTTCCAGGAACCGACCGGCTCGCCGTACATCGAGTAGTCCTGCTTCGTCAGGACGCCGTGGGGATTGGCGTCGAAGACAACGCGGAGGCCGTCGCGCTCGAAGGCGATGAAGCGGCACTTGCCCGCCGTCAGACTGCCGTCGGGCGTGGCCGCGGTGAGCGTCCCGGTGGCCGGCGCCGCACTCTTGGCCCGGCCGGTCCGCGCCGTGAACGTGGCGCCGGCCAGACGACTCAGCGGGACCCGAAACGAATAGCCGATCACCGGCTGCTCCGCCACCTGACGGTACGGCAGCAGACGCATCCGCACGGTCAGCTCCAGACGGCCGTCCTCATGCAGCGCGACCTCCTTGCGGTACTGCAGGCTCTCGCCGCCGTCGTCGAGCACGTTGAGAACCGCCGTCGTGCCCTCACGGCCCGCCTGCACACGGCCCTCGCGGCCGTCTTCACCGTAGGTCATCGCGTCGTCGGCAATGAGGACCTCACCCCGCAGCCGGACCTCCAGACCCGCGGCGACGCGCACCGCGAACGGGCCGTTGCTCAACGACGCCTCCTGAGCCGCCGCCCCCAGCACCCCGCAGGCCAGCGCCGCCCACACCACCACACCACCTGTGCCTCGAGCCGCCATCGTCGCTACCTCTCACCTTGGCCATGACTTCCGCAACCCCGCGACTGTAGGGCCGCAACCACCCCGCGTCCAGAAGGGCACCAGCGGACGCCTGGCGCCGGCGCGCCGGACCGCCTCCGGCAGGGCGGCCCGCGGCGCCGTCCGTGGTCCACTCCCCGCCACCGCAGGACGGTAGAACCAAAGACGGCGAGCATTTTCGCAAAGATGGACGATAGTGCCGGCCTATGACCACTGCATTGGCTCTTCCCAGAGTTGTCCAGGGCGGCATGGGCGCCGGCGTCTCCAGCTGGCGCCTGGCCCGGGCCGTCTCACGACTTGGCCAGCTCGGCGTCGTCTCCGGCACCGCCCTTGACCAGATCCTCGTCCGCCGCCTCCAGACCGGCGATCCCGACGGACAGGTCCGCCAGGCCCTGCACGCCTTCCCCTTCCCGCGCATGGCCCGGCGCATCCTCGATACCTGGTTCGTCCCCGGCGGGCAGCCCGAGGGCACCGCCTACACGACCGGCGGCATGCACACCCTCGAGGGCCGACGGCCCCTCCAGGAACTCTGCATCGCCGGCAATTTCGTCGAGGTCTACCTCGCCCGCCTGGGCCACACCAACCCGGTCGGCATCAACTACCTCGAGAAGATCCAGCTGCCCCACCTGCCCTCGCTCTACGGGGCGATGCTGGCCGGCGTCAGCGCCATCATCATGGGCGCCGGCATCCCCCTCGATATCCCCGCCGCCATCACCGCCCTGGCCGGCCACCACGCGGCCTCGTATCCGGTCCGCGTCGCCGGCGCCGCAGCCGGTGCCGACTTCCGCGCCCGCTTCGACCCGGCGGAGTTCATCGAGCCCGGAACACCCACCGCGCCCCTCGAACGCCCGCTCTTCCTCCCGATCGTCTCGTCCCATACCCTGGCCTCGATCATCTGCCGCAAGGCCAAAGGACCCATCGACGGCTTCGTCGTCGAGGGCCCCCTCGCCGGCGGCCATAACGCCCCGCCGCGCGGCGCCACCGTCCTCACCCCCGATGGCCAGCCCGTCTACGGCCCGCGCGATGCCGTCGACCTCGAGGCCATGCGCGCCCTGCAGAAGCCCTTCTGGCTGGCCGGCGCCTACGGCTCGCCCGCGGCCCTCCAGGCGGCCCTCGCCGCCGGCGCCGCCGGCGTCCAGGTCGGCACCGCCTTTGCCCTCTGCGAAGAGTCCGGCCTCGAGCCGCACCTGCGCCGTGACCTCGTCGAACGCGCCCTGCGCGGCGAGGCCGCCGTCTTCACCGACCTGCGGGCCTCGCCCACCGGCTTCCCCTTCAAGGTCGCCGCCCTCGATGGCACCCTCTCCGAACCCTCATCCTACGAACAGCGCCGCCGCATCTGCGACCTCGGCTTCCTGCGCGAGCCCTGGCTCAAACCCGACGGCACCATCGGCTACCGCTGCCCGGCTGAACCCGAGAAGAGCTTCATCGCCAAGGGCGGCTGCCCCGATGATACCGCCGGACGCAAGTGCCTCTGCAATGCCCTCGTCGCCAATATCGGCATGGGCCAGCGCCTCAGCGACGGCACCTTCGAACTGCCCCTCGTCACCCTCGGCGACGACCTCGCCAACATCGGCCAGTTCTGCACCCCCGAACACCCCGACTTCACCGCCGCCGACGTCCTGCGCGTCCTCCTCGGCTGAAGCGCCGCTGCAGCCCAGTCACAGGCGCACGGGGCGTCGGATATGGCCAGGCAGAACATCGCCTGCAGCGCCTCCCTGCGGCCCGCCCTCTCGACGCCCTGAAAGGGCATCCTTCATCAGCCCAGGGCAACGCCCTGGGAAATCAGATGTTACGCATCGCAGGCTGAAGGTCTGCAACAAAACGACGCACGCAACGACGCGAAGTTTCATCCGAGCCGAACACCGGGCAATCCCTGACTGATGACGCCCCCGCGACCGGCCGGATCCGTCGGATCCCCCCGCCACGGGGGCGCGTCGTGCACAGCGGCGGCAAATCGCACGGCTCGGCGTGCATTTCCGAAAACCGTGTGTATAGTAGGAGACAGCCGGTACTTGGATGACACCGTACGCGACTCTGCTCAGGCCTGCCTGCAGCCGCCTCACGTGACGACACCCGCCATTCGATCTGCCGCCTGTCCGGTCCGGAATAGCCTGGCCTTTCCAGTGGACCCGGGAAACACGACTGAGGCCGGAGTACGTATCGGAATCGGAGCAGACAGCGCATGGGTAAGAAACTCTACGTCGGCAACCTGAGCTACGACACCAGCAGCGACGAGCTGCAGCAGCTCTTCGCCGCCCACGGCTCGGTGACCAGCGCCGAGGTGATCATCGACCGCTCGACCGGCCGCAGCAAGGGCTTCGGCTTCGTGGAAATGAGCTCGGACGACGAGGCTCAGGCCGCCATCAACGCCCTCAACGGCCGCGAGCAGAACGGCCGCCCGCTGACCGTCAACGAGGCCCGTCCCCGCGAAGACCGCCCCCGTGGCGGCGGCGGCGGCGGTGGCTTCGGCGGCGGCTTCGGCGGCGGCGGCAGCAGCTACGGCGGCGGCAACCGTCGGCGCTACTGATAGCAGCGCCAGCGTCAGCTTCTTCGGGGGGATGATTCGTCATCCCCCCGCGGTGCTTTCGGGGCGCTGTGGCCACGGCAGCGACCGGCTGCCGGCCGGACCTTCCGGCTGTCCATCAACCCGGTGCTTCGAGCACCCCCAGACGAGGGCCTTCGAGAGGCCGCCGAGAGCGGCCGCCCCGGAAAGACCGTGCCATGCTCTCTGAAAATGATCCGCTCAAGCTCTACATGCAGGAGATCAGCCGCTACCGGCTCGTCACCCGCGAGGAAGAGGTCACGCTTGCCGCGGAGGTCAAGGCCGGTTCTCAGAAGGCCCGACAGCACCTGATCCGCAGTAACCTGCGCCTCGTCGTCAAGATCGCCCACGACTTTAAGGGCCGCGGACTGCCCCTCGTCGACCTCATCTCCGAGGGCAATATCGGCCTCATGCACGCCGTCGAGAAGTTCGACCCCTCCAAGGGCGCCAAGCTCAGCAGCTACAGCGCGTGGTGGATCAAGCAGTCGATGCGGCGCGCCATCGCGAACCAGTCCCGTACCATCCGCGTGCCGGTCCAGTCGGCCGCGAAACTCGCGGCCATCCGCGCCGCGCGGACCAGCCTGAGCGAGTCGCTACAGCGCGAACCGACCGTCCAGGAACTCGCCTCCCGCACCGGCCTCAGCGCCCGTACCGTGCACAGCCTCGCCAGTGTCAACCCCTACACCGTCTCGCTCGACGCGCCCCTGCAGGCCGGCGAGGACGGCGTCCTGCGCGACCTCGTCGCCGATTCCAGCGCCTCGCAGCCGGATGAGGATATCGACGCCGCCCAGAACCGCGCCACCATGCTCGATATGCTGCAGTACCTCGACCACCGCGAACAGGCCGTCCTGCAGCGCCGCTTCGGCCTCAACGGCTTCGAACGCCAGACCCTCGAGCAGGTCAGCGCCGTCATCGGCCGCACCCGCGAACGCGTCCGCCAGATCCAGAATGGCGCCCTCGCCAA
>JAAYZO010000368.1 GCA_012514865.1 Lentisphaerota bacterium
AACCGCATCGTCGCCAGCCTCCCGCATGGACCCGGCAACCCGCGCAACTCCGAGGGCGCCTTCATCGACGGCCGCGATGGACGCATCCTCTTCGCCTACACGCGCTACCGCGGCGAGAGCTGGTCCGACCACGCCCAGGCCGACATCGTCGCACGGACTTCCACCGACGACGGACGCACCTGGGACAGCCAGGACCGCCTCCTGGTCGCCAACGACGGCGCCCAGAATGTCATGAGCGTCAGCCTCCTGCGCGGATCCGATGGACGGCTCCGGCTGTTCAACCTGCGCAAGGACGGCTTCAACGCCTGCCTGCCCTACCTGCGCGTCTCCGACGACGACGGCCTGACCTGGTCGGCGCCGCGGCGCTGCATCCCCGTGCCCGGCTACTTCGTCCTCAACAACGACCGCGTCGTCGCCCTGCGCTCGGGCCGCCTGGTCATGCCGGTCGGCTACCATCGCCCCTGCGCCACCCTCCGCGGCGGCTTCAAGGTCGACGGCAGCGCCGTCGGCCACGACGCCCGCGCCATCGCCGTATTCTACCTCAGCGACGACCAGGGCGAGACCTGGTACGAGGCCCCCGGGGCCCTCGTCCTGCCCGTGCCCAGCGGCACCGGCCTGCAGGAGCCCGGCGTCGTCCAGCGCACCGACGGCAGCCTCTGGGCGTGGTTCCGCACCGACACCGGCCGGCAGTGGCAGAGCCTCTCCACCGACGAGGGCCTCACCTGGTCCTGGCCCGAACCCAGCGTCTTCCAGGCACCGACCTCGCCGCTCTCGATGAAGCGCGACCCCTGGAGCGGCGACCTCCTGGCCGTCTGGAATGACCGCTCCGGGCGCTGGGGCCTGCCCGAGCCCGCCAAGACCTCGTGGAACCGCACGCCGCTGGTCATGGCCTGGAGCCGCGACGACGGCGCCACCTGGGAGCGCGCCGAAGTCATCGAGGACGACCCGGAGCGGGGCTTCTGCTACATCGCGATCCACTTCACTGCGGAGGCCATCCTGCTGGCCTACTGCTGCGGCGGCCGCGGCTCGGGCGTGCTCCAGGATGCCTGCCTACGACGCCTGGCACGCCCACGATGAGGTCGCGCGGCGACGCCGGCCCCGAACACGACAGACACGACCGCGCCATGGCTGCCGGACGAGACGCCGCGCCCCCTCACCGAGAAGGGATAGACGGATGAACCGCCTGACGAGCGTACTGCTCTGCGTGACGTGTGCCGCGGCCCTGTGGGCTGACGACCTTCCTCTGGGGGCCTTCGACTACCCCGACACCGCCGCGGCACGGCAGCGCTGGCAACCCCAGTTCGGCAGCCGCCCGGTCCGCGTCGAGGCGCTGCCCGACGGCACGACCTGCCTGGCCCTCGATGCCGACTTCCCCGCCGCCAAAGCCCGCGCCTGCTGGGACTGGGTCGCGCCCATGGACCTCAGCAGCGCCGCCCGCGTCGCCTTCGAGATCGCGGCCGATAACGGCGCCGTCGTCGAGATGGCCATGATCTACTTCGGCACCGCCAAGGGCTGGTATGCCCACGTGCTCGGGGGCGGCGTGCCCGGCGACTGGACCGGGCGCTCCGAGCCGCTCAGCGCCTTCAGCGCCGAGGGCACCCCCGACGGCTGGGACAAGGTCGAGCGCCTCCGCGTCTCGGTGTGGAGTTCTGCCCCCGGCAAGGCGACCTTCCGACTGCGGCGGCTGCGCGTCGTGGCCGCCGATCCGGGCGAGAACTTCCTGCCCAACGGCAGCTTCGAGATCAGCGGCGCGGGCATGCCCTACGCCTGGGGCAGCGGCCACTGGGGCGTCGGCGAGCTGCCGTGGTTTGCGGATATGGACCTCTGGCGCCGCCATTGGCGACTGGATGACGCGGCCGCCCGGCATGGCACCGCCAGCCTCCGCATCGACAACGCCCCGGGGCAGCCCCTGCTGCAGCTCACCTCCGCCGGCTTCACACCGCCGCCCTCGGCACCGCGCTCGGTGCTCTCGGCCTGGGTGCGCGCTGACCGCGACGGCCTCCCGGTCACGCTCCGCTGCGGCCAGCATCGCGCCGCCGTGGAGGCTGGCACCGCCTGGCGGCAGGTGGCACTGACGGGCATCGTCCGCGCCGAGCACCTCCGAGCCACCATCGCACCCGGCGCCGCCGGCACGCTGTGGATCGACGCCGTGCAGGTCCAGGCCGGCGACGAGCCGACCGCCGACTTCCATCCCGCCGACCTGGACCCCGCCACCGCCACCCGCGAGGCCGCCGTCGATTGGTCGCCGCCAGCGCGCACCGCTGCCGTCGCCGCCGGGCGCGGCGCCGGCGAGCCCCTGACCGCGCCGGCCCGGGTCCGCATCGACACCGAGGGCCGCTTCCTGGTCGACGGACGGCCCTATCTGCAACACTCGTTCGGCCTCGAGTTCGTCAGCCACCTCGATGTCCTGAACGCCGTGGCCGGGTACGGCTTCCGCGATGTCTGCATCCAGATCCGCGAGAGCCTCACCACCGCTCAGCTCACAGCCATCTTCGACCGCTGCGCCGCCGTCGGCCTGCGCCTCATACCCTGGCTCGACGGCCGTATGTCGCGCGAGCAGTTCACCGCCCACATCACGGCCCTGCGCGAGCACCCCGCCCTGCTCTGCTGGTATGTCTACGACGAACCAAGCGGCAGCCGCTTCGCCGAGGCCGACGCCCGCGTCCACCTGGCCAAGGAACTCGACCCGGACCACCCGGCCTTCGTCAACTACCTCCCCAACCGCCTCGAAAACCAGACCGGCGATATCTACTCGACCGACGTCTACCCCATCCCCCACGGCACCCCCATGGCGGCCATCCAGGCGGTCAGCCGCATGGCAGCGGCCGCGGCCCCCGAGCGCAAGCCGGTGTGGATGTGGCTGCAGGGCACCGGCTACGCCTACTGGATGGCGCGCGAGCCCACGCCGCGGGAGCTCTCCTGCATGGCCTACGGCTCCATCCTCGCCGGCGCCCGCGGGCTGTACTACTTCGCCCAGATGCCGCGCACCCGCCAGTGCCTCGACGAGATGCGGGCGCTGTGCGTCGAGATCGACGCCATCGCGCCGGCCCTCGGCAGCCCGAGCGCCCCGCCGGCACTGACCTGCAGCCAGCCTCAGGTCATGGCCAAAGCCTACGCCACCACCGAGGCCGTGGTCGTCATCGCCGTCAACACCACCAGCCGCCCGTGCGAGGCCCGTTTCACCCTGGCCAGCCCGGCCGGCGGACCGGCCATCAGCGTCCTCTTCGAGGACCGCGACGTCCGCCGTGACGGCGGCGCCTGGGAGGACCGCTTCGGCACCCACGAACGCCACGTCTACCGGCTGAGCACGGCGCCCTGAGGGGGCGCCGGAACCGGACGACGCCGGAGCCCTGGCTCGCAGCCAGGGCTGTTTGAAGATCGCGGCGGCGCTCACTCGGTCACCCTGGAGGGGTGCCAGATCGTAGCCGGGGGTCGCGCGAGAGCTCGACCCCCGGAAACGCGAATTGCACGCCATGCACCCTGGAGGGGTGCCAGAACCGGACTTTCGAACAGCCCTGGCTCGCCGCGGCGACGGCTTGACGACGGGCGGTCGCCTGCCTACACTCTGGGGTGCCGCCCAGCGACCGCCCACCGGCGCCGTCGAGAGCTACAGTACAGCGTGCCCACCGGCGCCGGCCGAGCCGGTCCACGGCGCCGCCCGTGGACCTCGCGGGCGACGTCCACGGCGCCCGGGAAACAACCGGCGTGCTACGCCGGATGGAGCAGGGCAGGAGATCGCGTCGGGACGCGGTCGTTCAGACAACCGATACCCTAAGGACGCCCCATGCAGGACTACCAGCGCGACTTCATCGAGTTCATGGTCTCAGCCGGCGTGCTGACCTTCGGCGACTTCGTCACCAAGAGCGGCCGCCGCACCCCCTTCTTCATTAATACCGGCAACTACCGCACCGGCGACCAGGCCCGGCGCCTCGGCGGCTTCTACGCACAGGCCCTCACCGCGACCTTCGGCCAGGAGTACGATGTCCTCTTCGGGCCGGCCTACAAGGGCATCCCCCTGGCCGTCGCCGCCGCCATCGCCCTGGCCGCCGAACACAGCCGCGATGTCGGCTACTGCTTCAACCGCAAGGAACAGAAGGACCACGGCGAGGGCGGCGCCCTCATCGGCCACAAACTCCGCGATGGCGAACGCGTCGTCATCATCGAGGACGTCATCACCGCCGGGACCTCAGTCCGCGAGACCGTGCCCCTCCTGCAGGCCGCCGCCAAGGTCCACCTCGCCGGCCTCATCGTCGGCGTCGACCGCATGGAACGCGGCACCGGCAGCCACAGCGCCCTGCAGGAGGTCCGCGCCACCTACGGCATGCCGGCCGTCGCCATCGTCACCCTCGACGACGTCGTCGAGCACCTCCACAACCGCCCGGTCAACGGCCGCGTCGTCCTCGACGACGCCATCAAGGCCCGCATCGATGCCTACCGCGCCGAGTACGGCGCGCTATAGTACCGCACGCGACGCGGCCCCGGCCGCGCGCCTTGACCGCGCCTGGCGGCGCCTGAGACCAACCCGCGCTTGAGGATCGACAACACCATGGCTGACACCATCCGCATGACCGCCTCGGGCCTCGAGGTCGGCGATCGCCCGATCATCCCCTACATCGAGGGCGACGGCACCGGCCCGGATATCTGGCGCGCGACGGTCCATGTCGTCGACGGCGCCGTGCGCCATGCCTACGGCGCCCGCCGCCAGATCGAGTGGCTCGAGGTCCTGGCCGGCGAGAAGGCCTTCAAGCAGACCGGCGAGTGGCTGCCCCAGGCCACCCTCGACGCCTTCAAGCAGTACCTGGTCGGCATCAAGGGCCCGCTGACCACCCCGGTCGGCGGCGGCATCCGCAGCCTCAACGTCGCCATCCGACAACTCCTCGATCTCTACGTCTGCCTGCGGCCGGTGCGCTACTTCCAGGGCGTGCCCTCACCGGTGCGCCACCCCGAGAAGGTCGACATGGTCATCTTCCGGGAAAACACCGAGGACATCTACGCCGGCATCGAGTTCCAGCAGGGCAAGCCGGAGACGGAGGCCTTCCGGGCTCTCCTCAAGGAGCACTTCCCGAAGCACTTCAGCAAGGTCCGTTTCCCCGAGACGAGCGGCTTCGGCATCAAGCCGGTGTCCAAGGAGGGCACCGAGCGCCTGGTGCGCGCCGCCATTCGTCACGCCCTGGCCAACGGCCGCGACTCGGTGACGCTGGTGCACAAGGGCAACATCATGAAGTACACCGAGGGCGCCTTCCGTGACTGGGGCTACGCGCTGGCCCAGCGCGAGTTCGGCGCCGTCGAGATCGACGGCGGGCCGTGGTGCCGCCTGCAGGACCCCGCCAGCGGCCGCAGCATCACCATCAAGGACTGCATCGCGGATGCCTTCCTGCAGCAGATCCTGACCCGCCCGGCCGACTACAGCGTCATCGCCACGCTGAACCTCAACGGCGACTACATCTCCGAC
>JAAYZO010000369.1 GCA_012514865.1 Lentisphaerota bacterium
CCGCGACGTAGGCCTTGAACTCGGCCGGCTTGTCGACCAGGGTCCAGACCTCGTCGAGACGCTGGAACTCCGCCTCCTTGCCCCCCGCGCGCCGGGCCACGACGACGCAGCTCGAGACCACATCGAACCGCTTGGCCAGGTCCTCCTCGACCTGGAAGTCGCCCTCATACCACTCGATGCGACCGGCGGCGAGGTCCTCGGCGAACTGGGTCTCGACGACTTCCTTGGCCATGGCCTCGATGGTGTTGCAGGTGACGCAGCGGAAGGTGGCATGGAGGTAGTAGACCATGACCTTGTCCGCCGTCGCCGGCGCCACCGGTGCCGCGGCGCCTCCGGCGGCGGCCCCGCCCGGCGCCGCCCCGGCGGCAGCCTGGCGCCGCCCGACCTCCCGGCCCACGCCAAAGCCCAGGGTGAAGAGCACGAAGGCCAGTAGCACGCGCGTTGTGAGAGTTGCCATCGGAGTTCGGAGTCCTGAGTTCGGAGTTCGGAGTCCTCCCCTCACTTCGGCGCGCATTCCCCAATCTTGCAGGCCTTCTGGATCTGCTGCGGGGTGAGTTTCATCTTGTCGGCCAGCGACTGCTGGATGGTGATCATCTCGCCGGTCTCGAACGGGCGCGTCTCGAGCCACTTGCGCAGGTTCTCGGGCGTTGTGAAGAAGCCCTGGTGGAAGCATCCCGCCGACACCCATGTGCCGTCGGGCTTCTTCGTCTTGCCGAACCACGCCACGGCGGTCTTGGGTTCGACCGAGGCGACCGAGCCGCCCAGCGTCTTGACGGTGATCATCTCACCGGTCAGGGCGTCGGGCTGGCGCACCTCGATGTCCTTGCCCGTGCGCGCGGCGACGCCCATGGCGCAGTGGGCGCAGCATCCCCAGCTCTGCACGCCTTCGATCAGGACCTCGGCGGCGTCCTGGGGATAGACGGCGCGGTCGCAGAAACCGCAGCGGTGCGAGAGTTCGTTCGCCAGTAGCGCACCCCAGGCGATCAGGCTGCCGCCGGAACGCTGCATCGCCGCCGTCGCCGCGGCACGGTCGGCAAACGCTTGGATCCACGGCCGGCCGGTCGCCTCGTCTACGCCCTGGAGGTACGTGGCCGCACGCGCGGCGACCATGTTGCCAGTGGCATGGTCGGTCACCGAGACCCTCGCCTCGAGATCGGTGCGGTCCTCGGTCAGGCATGAGTAGAGAATGAAGTACGTGTGCAGGTCGCGCAGGCGGACGTCGCCTTTGTCGGTCTGTACCACCACGGCGGTCTGCGGGTCGATGTCGGCATCCGACAGGGTGCAGATCTGGTCCTTGCTGCGCGTGTCCTTGGCCGCCGGCGCCCAGCGCTCGATCGTCGGGGCCGCCGCGGCGCCTAGGTCGTAGCCAAGCTCTTTCCACTTGGCAAGGATGTCCTCCTTCGAGAGGAAGCCCTCGTGGCGCCAGAGTTCCTTGCCGTCCGCGGCGAAGAAGATCTGGGTCGGAATGGCCTTGATGCCATACTCCTTGCCCTTGGCGGCGTTCTCCTTGATCCAGACGTCGATGAACTCGACCTGGAGCCTGCCGGCGTACTCCTTGGTGAGTTCCTCCAGAATCGGCGCCATCATCTTGCAGGGGATGCAGGCCTTCGACCCCAGGTCCAGGAGCTTCGGGGTCTGCGCCCCCAGCATCATGGGCAGGGCCACGGCCAGAAGACCTGCTGCCAGCACCACCGCCCGGAACGACCCGATTGTGCGTGTGTTCATGGATGCCATCTCCTTGCCCCGCGGCATGCCTTGCCCCACGGCATGCCGTGGGGCTACTGAGGGGCCCCCGACCGGGCGCCCCGGACCCCGGAACCCGTGGGGCTACTGAGGGGCGGCCCGGCCGGGCGCCCCGGACCCCGGAACCCGAGGGGCGCCCCGGACGACGCCCCGGACGACGCCCCGGACGACGCCCCGGACCACGGCCCGGACCACGGCCCGGACCACGGCCCGGAGTACGCCCGAACCGGCGGCCCGACCGGGCGCCCTCCCGGACCGCAGGCCCCGGCCCTCGACGCGTTTCAGCACGCCAGCATCTGAGCGCCCTTGGCGGCGACTTTCGCGATGCTCTCGTCGTTCACCGGGGTCTTGCCCTTCTCGAGGCCGAGATCGGCCATCTGCAGGTGCTCGAAGTCCTTGAAGCCGGCCTGCTCGAGGCTGTGCTTCGCGCAGTTCAGCGGGCAGCCGTCGATGGCCAGGACCTTGGCCGCCGCCTCGGTGGTCGCCATGATTCCGGAGACACGCCCGCCGATGCCGGCCAGACAGAACATCTTGCCGGCACCCTCACGGGTCAGCTTGCGCGCCGCCTGGTCGGCCACCGCGCCGACATCCGCCGCACCCGAGCACGCGAAGATCAGCTTCGGGGCCGCACTGCACGCACATCCGCACGTTGCTGCCATGATCAACTTCCTTTCGGGTTGGGGACGAGTGTCACGTGTCGAGGGGCGAGGGGCAGGCAACCGGCCGACCGCACGACAGCAACGCTCACCGGCACCCCGACCGCACCCCGACCGCACTCCGCACTCTGAACTCCGCACTCAGGACTCCGCACTCAGGACTCCGCACTCAGGACTCCGCACTCAGGACTCCGCACTCAGGACTCCGCACTCCGCACTCCGCACTCCGTCACTTCAGATATCCCTTGATCTGCTCCGGAGTCAGGACCTTGCCGACGCTCTTGATCTGGCCGTCGACCGCCAGGGCCGGCGTCATCATCACGCCAAACGACATGATCTTGTCGATGTCGGTGACCTTCTCGATCTCACACGCCACCCCGAGTTCCTTGGCCGCTGCCTCAGCATTGGCGGCGAGCGTCTTGCACTTCGGGCAACCGGTTCCCAGAATCTGAATTTTCATCCATCGCACTCCCTGCACTGTGGCGCCACCGCGCCAGATCGATGCCTGATCAGAAGCCCTCGTTGCTGGCCGATCTGCCAGGAAG
>JAAYZO010000370.1 GCA_012514865.1 Lentisphaerota bacterium
GAACGACTCCATTGCCGCGTTGTCACCGCATGCCCCGACCCTGCCCATGGAGCCACGCAACTGGTGACGCTTGAGGGCTTTGAGATATTTCCTCGACCTGAACTGAGATCCTCGGTCCGAGTGCACGATCACCCCGGCTGGCTGCCCTCGGTGAGCTACCGCCATCTCGAGCGCGTTGACGGCGATACGGGCCTTCATCCGCGAGTCGATCGAGTAGCCGACGATCCGGTTGGAGAACACGTCCTTGAGCGCACACAGGTAGACCTTGCCCTCGCGGGTGCGGTGCTCGGTGATGTCGGTGAGCCACAACTGGTTGGGGACCTCGGCGGTGAACTGGCGCTGCACCAGGTCATCATGGACTGGGGCGCCGGCGGTCTTGTAGCGGGTCTTCCTTCTGGTGAACACCGATTGGATTCCGGCGATCCGGCACAGCCGCCACACCCGCCGCTCCGAGAGCGTGTAGCCCAGCTCAGCGATGTCATCGGCCAGGACGCGGTAGCCGCCCTCGGGATCATCTTCGTGGAGTTGGTGCAGCACGGCGATCAGCTCGGCTTCTTCCGTCTCCCGGGCAGAGACCGGCTGCTTGAGCCATTTGTAGTAGCCCTGTGTGGAGAATCCCAGTATCCGGCACGCGACCGCCACCGGCACCCTCAGCGTGGCACCGACAGCAGCCATCTCCTTGACGAGCGGATAGATCATTTTGGGGGCGTGATGTGAGCCTGCGACAGATACGCCGCTGCGCGGCGCAGAACCTCGTTCTCCATCTCCAACTCGCGGATCCGGCGTAGCGCCTGCGACATGTCCTTGCGCGCCTCGGGGTCCGTGGTCGGCGTCATCCCGTGGGACTGGAACCTGGCGTCACGGACCCATGACTGCAGCGTGGTCTTGGCCATCCCCATGCCCCTGGCGACCTGCTTTTGCGGGATGCCTGAGGCGACCAACGCGACCGCGTCGCGCTTGAACTCCTCGGTGTAAGTGATCTTCGGCATGATTGCCATCCTTTCAGCACGACCTTCTAGAAGGCATGCGGTCTTGGAGTCAACCAAACCTTCGGCAGTCCCGACCCTAAGACGCTTCGGTCTTGGGAGAACTCGCCCTCCACTAAACCCGGGGCGGTTCAGGATCGCCTCGGGCCCCATCTGCCCAGCCACCGGGCGAGCGCCTTGACGGCGCAAACCACGCCCGCGTATGTGCGCTCAGAAGGAAGGCCACCCCTCAACTTGGCGGCGAAGAAAGCCGGGGGGTCCGTGCGGCGCACTGGGACCCGGCGTAAATCCATCCGGTTCGTTCCCGAGGTGTTTCGGCCAAGCTTGCCGGTTGATGCGCTGCGGAACCGCGCCCGCATGGCCGCTTCCATTTCGTGCACAGGGATTCCCCAGGGATAGGTGAAATGCCTCGGCGTTAAGCCCAACTCTTGCGTGATTCGCTCGGTGCAGAAGTCGAGCTCCTCGACTGTCAGCACCTCGGGTCGGACGTGGTTGTGGGTGTGATTGCCGATGGTGCACAGGCCAGACGCCACCATCTCACGCAGCTGGTCCCAGCTGAGGCCGCGGCCGGGCTCCCCCGTGGCGGTGGCGCCCTCCCACACCATGATCCCGCCCATGTAGGCGGTGGCCAGGTAGATGGTGAAGGGGATTCTGCGGTCACGCAGCAGGGGCCAGGCATTGTCGTAGACGTCAGCGAAACCGTCGTCAAAGGTAAGCACGAACGAGGGAGTATGGTCACCTGCTTCCAGCCGGTCGAGCGCCGCGTCAAGCGACAGCACGTCGTGATTGGCGAGTAGGTCCAGTTGCCGTGAAAAATCGACGGGATCTAGGTCCAGCTCATTGGTGGTGCCGCCGCCGACACGGTGGTAGATGAGCAGCGTGGCACCTTCGGCCGGGCGGTTTCCTCCCAGCAGCGCAAGGGCTCGCTTCAGCAGCCCGCGCACCCCCTGGCTGGCGCCGGCCGGTGACAAGATCTGGTCAGGCATTAGCCAGTTGCCTCTCTTCGCTATCGGTGAGCGCGTTGTATGGCCGGCGTGGATCGGGCAGTGCGAGCAGGGCCAGGAAGAACGGGATCATGAGTGAGCGCTGCCGGGCGACGATGCCGAAGTTGGCGAAGCCGGCGAACGCCAGGATGAAGGCCAGCACGTACACGGCGGCGAACACCACCCACGCGTTGCGCCGCAGCAGTCGCGGCACCTGGGCCAGGCGACGCCATCCGACGACGGCGAGTACAAGCAGGGCGAGCCCCTCGATGCTCTGGAGGGCTACGAGGACGTTCCCAGCCTCCCAGGGGAAGGGCCGGAACAACACCGTGATAATGGCGGCAGGCACGCCCAGGGGGGAACTCAGCGGGACGGGCACGAAAGCCGAGCCGCCCGTCTCCGTCTGTCCGCTTGCCCAGTCGATCCCCCCCGTGACCTCCTCGGCCGTCAGATCCTCGATGCCCAGCATGTCCGCGGCCTGCGTGATTGCCAGCACTGATGCGGCCCCAACGAGCGCGAGGCCGACGGCCTTGCCCAGGAACGACGTCGGCGTGCCGCTCCCCTTCCGAAGCAGCAGCGCGACGAAGAGGGATGCCAAAAGGAGCACGGTCAGGTGGGGTCGAATGAGCGCCGTGGCCAGCAGACCCGCCATCAGATACCCCACGGCCGCAGCGATCCGCTTGGTAAACAGCTTCGCGGCTCCAAGCCCCACGAGGCCGACGCCCAAGAGCAGGAAGGCCTCCTTCCCGATGCTAGAAGGCCAAAAGAGGAGGGAGGGGAGCAGCAGCACGAACACGGCGTACCGGCGGAAGTCGCCCTCCGGGATGGCCACCTGGAAGGCCTTAAGCAAGAGCACGCAGCCCCAGAAGGCGAGGGTGCCGAACACCAGGAAGCCGACGATGGGGCTGGGTCCGACGACGGTGTAGACGGCCGTGGTGATGAGCTCGGTGTTGTGGGTGCCGAACTTGCCATCGCCGCTGACGTCGAACACGCCACGGCGCCACTCGAAGTACCAGCGGGCTGCATACAGGTTGTAGCGCGAGGCGTCACCTATGCCGTCGTACAGCACGAAGATCGTGAAGTAGCGGGCGGCGATGCCCACCAGCTTCGCGGCGTAGCCGATGTAGACCAGCCGCACCACCCACCTGTCCGGCTCGTTGCGCATCGCGAGGCTGATCAGCCACAGGTTCACGCCGATGATGACCGGGGCCCAGATCAGGGCACCCCACGTGTTGTAGGACGTGGTGTCCATCGCCTTGGTCAGGAGCGCGGCGAAGGCGGCCACCACCGCCAGACCGGCGATGAGGCCGCCCAGCCCCTGAACCGTACGGATGTTCACGGCACTACGCCGAGCGCTGCGGCGTTACACCTTCGGGCTCTTCGACCAGCGCACGGCTCGAGCTGGCCTTGGTCTTGCCACGCTTCGA
>JAAYZO010000371.1 GCA_012514865.1 Lentisphaerota bacterium
CCCGAAGGCGAGACGAGGCTGGAGTCGATCCTGATTTCGGCCGCGGCGCTGGAGGCGCGTGTCGCCGAGCTGGCGCAGGCGATCGCGCGGGACCACAACAGCCCGGACCCGCTCCACCTGGTCGCGGTGCTCAAGGGCGCCTGGATCTTCCTGGCTGACCTGGCCCGCGCCCTGCGCCGCGCCGGCGGGCCGGCCGTGCAGTACCACTTCGTCCGCGCCACGACCTACGGCACCGGCATGAAGGGCGCCGACGAGCGCAGCCGCCAGGTTCGCCTCGAGGGCCTCCCGAGCGCGGTCCGCGGCAGCACCGTGGTCCTGGTCGAGGACATCCTCGACCAAGGCTTCACCCTGGCCGGCATCCGTAAGGCCCTCCTCGACGACGCCGGGGCGCGCGCCGTCCGGCTCTGCGTGCTCCTCGACAAGCACCTCGACGCGCCCACTCCGGAGGTCGCCCGCCTGCGGCAGAGCCTTGTTCCCGACTATGTCGGCTTCAGCGTTCCTGACCGCTGGGTGGCCGGCTACGGCCTGGATGTGGCCGAGGAATTCCGCGATCTGCCCTACATCGCCGTGGTTCGCGAAGAGTGCTTTCGGTGAGGCGTCGAGGTGACCGCATACCGCTGTTGTCGCCGGTCGGCCCCCGGTCTGCCGCCGCCGGCTCAGGAGAGTTCTAACCATGGCTGATGCTGCCCCTTCCGTCGCCCCGGCGTCGCGTCCCGGCCTGCTCGGGCTGCTCGTGCGTCTGGTGCGGCTGCCCTTCGACCTGATCTTCCTGACCTGGGACTTCGCCCGCCTCTCCCTCTGGGGCCTGATGAACCTGCCCTCGCTCCTGAGCGGCAGCCGCACGCAGCCCTTCGGGCCCTGCTTCTCGGGCGGCATCCTCGAGGAGATGGAGAAGGGCGCCTGCTGGTACTGCCCGCTGGCCCCGAAGTACGGCACCAAGTCGCTGCTGCGGCTCCTCTTCAGCCGCCTCGACTGGTACACCACCCCTGACGGCGCGCGCGTCTTGAGCTGGCAGGGCCATGCCAGTCGGCCGCCGACGACACTGGTGCGGTACCTCCTGACCGGCCTGCTCCTCGGGTTGCTCTGGGCGGCGCTGCTCGGCTGTCTGGCCTGGCCGCATCGCCATCGCGTGCCTTGGCGTACCTGGCTGACGCCGCGGCCGCCGGTGGCGGCCGAGGCGCCCGCACCAGGGCCTGAGCAGAACCCCGAGCTGGCCGCCCAGTACGTCGTCCAGGCCATGGAGCTGGAGCGCCAGGGCCTCGACGAGGCGGCGCTGACGCGCTTCCGCGAGGCGATCCGGCGCGACCCGAAGCAGATGCTGGCGCATCTGGGCATCGGCCGCATCAGCCTTGACCTCGGCCTGGCGGACGAGGCCCGCGCCGCCTTCGCCAGAGCCGCCGAGCTGCAGCCGGGCGACCTCGAGGCCGACCTCGGCCTGGCGCGAGCCCTGCAGGCACAGGGCGCCCATCGCAAGGCCCTCGACCTCCTCGGTGACCTCATCCGGCGCCGCCCCGAGGCCGCCGAGGCCTATGGCCTGCAGGCTGCCAGCTACATCGCGATCAATGACCTCGATGCGGCTGCTCAGGCCGTCGGCAAGGCCCTCGAGCTGGCACCCGCCGACGAGAAGGCCATCACCGTCGCGGCCGATGTCGAGCTGCGCCGCGGCTTCCTGGACCGCGCCGAGAAGTACTACCGCAGCCTGGTCGATCGGAACAGCGCCAACCTGCAGGGCCGCGTCGGCCTGGCCCGCATCCTGCGCCGCAAGGGCAACCTCCCCGAAGCTGAACTGCAGCTCCGCACCCTGCTTCAGGAGTCGCCCGACGCCATGCCGGTCACCGAGGAGCTGGTCGAGGTCCTGATTGCCGGCAGCCGCCCGCTCGAGGCTCTGGCTGTCTGCGCCGAGGCCGTCGCAGCCCACCCGAGCCGCGTCCGCCTGCGTGAGCGGCAGCTCTCGATCTACGCCCTGCTGGGCAGCGATGACGAGGTCTACAGCACGGCTCAGAAGCTCCTGGCTGACCACCCTGGCAACGTCGTCGCTCACGTCCAGCTTGCGGCCATGTTCCTGCGCAAGAACCTCCCGAGTCTGGCCCAGGAGCACTGCGCCAAGGCCCTGGCACAGCAGCCCGGCATGGAGGCGGCTTACCGCCTGGAGACGACGGCCCTGCTGCAGCGGGGCGACCTGGAGCAGGCTCGCGAGCGGCTCGAGCGGCTTCTGGCCATCATGCCCCGCGACCTCGAGGCGATGGTCAAGCTGGCCGACTACCACCGGCGCAAGGGCGCCCTGGACCGCGCCGTGGAGGTGCTGAAGCAGGCGGTCAAGGACCACCCCGGGTCGCCCCTGGCGCGGGCGCATCTGGCGCAGATGCTCTTCGCGCATGGCGAGGCGCGCGGCGCCCTGGCCGAGTTCCGTGAGGCCCTGCGCCTGTCACCCGACGACCCGAAGGCCATCAACAACCTGGCGGCGGCCATCCACTACACCGATGGCGATCTCGATGAGGCCCTCGCCCTGGCGCAGCGGGCGCGCGACATGGAGCCGGGCAATGCCCAGATCCTCGACACCCTGGGCTGGGTGCGTCACCGCCGCGGTGAGCACGCCGCGGCCCTGCCGCTGGCCCAGACGGCCGTGGCGCTGCAGCCGGATCTGCCCATCCTGCGTTACCACCACGGCGCCATCCTGGCCGCCCTCGGCCGTACGGACGAGGCCAAGGCCGCCCTGCAGCGCGCCGTGGCCTTCGGGGTCGAGTTCCAGGGCCTCGCCGAGGCGCGCGCTCTGCTGCAGCGCCTGAGCGGCGACGCGGCGGCTCCGAAGCCATGAGTGCAGACGGCCTGGCACGGCCAGGCGGGAGGTCTTCACGAATGCCTCGATCATCCCGGCACCACCGCGGTCCACGGCTGACCTGGCGCGCCATCCTGAAGGGCACGCTGCGGCTGCCCCTCGACCTGGTCATTCTCACCTGGGACTTCGCGCGGGTGAACCTCTGGCTGGTCGGGCGGGCGGTGCCGCGCCGCCGCGGGCATCGCTCCCGCATCTACCGGCCCTGCCTCTCGGGAGAGGTGGAGGTCACCGCCTCCGGACGCGTGCAGGGCTGCCGGCTGATCCGTAAGTACGGCAATCCCTTCGTCCTCAGGATGCTCTTCCCGGGGATTCGCCGGGTGCA
This sequence comes from Lentisphaerota bacterium, assembly GCA_012514865.1. Lineage (GTDB taxonomy): Bacteria > Verrucomicrobiota > Lentisphaeria > Oligosphaerales > JAFGRS01 > JAGVUW01. Next base: position 3,159 of record JAAYZO010000371.1, read on the forward strand.
GACCCGCGACGGCCAGTGGTTCCACTCCTGGGGCACGGTCAACCCGCGCGCGCCGATCGGCCCGGGCGCCTGGCTCCTGACGGCCGTGGTCCTGGGTGTCTTCTGGGGCATCCTGGCGGCGGGGGTCTGGCGCTGGCAGGCGCCGGGGCAGTTCCACGCCGCCATAACGCGTCTGGGCCTGAGCCGCCCGGCGGAGGCGGCGGCGCGGCCCGCGGACGCCCCCGACCCGGCCCGGGCCGAGCGCCTCGCGGCCGACGCCGCGGCACACGCCGCCGCGGGTCGCCAGGACGAGGCCATGGCGGCCTACCGCGCCGCCGTCGCCGCGGACCCGGGTTGCCTGGCGGCCCAGCTTGGGCTGGGCTCCACCGCCCTGGCCAGCGGCGATCGCGACCGGGCGCGCCTGGCCTTCACGGCGGCGCTGGAGCGCGACCCGGTCAGTGTCGAGGCCCTGCGCGGCCTCGGCGAGGTCAGCCTCGCCGATGGCGCTCCGGCCGCGGCGGCGACGGTCCTGGACCGGCTTCTGCGGCAGGCGCCCGATGACGCGATGGGCCTCATCCTGCGGGCACGGGCGCACGCGGCGCAAGGCCAGGCGCAGGACGCCTGGGAGCGGCTCCAGCGCGTCAGCGAGCTGCGCCCGGATCTGCCTGACGGCTGGCTGGCGCGCGGGCATCTCCTGCAGTCGCGCGGCCAGTACGACGGCGCCGGCGAGGCCTACGCCCGGGCCCTGCAGTGCGACCCGGCCTCGGTGGAGGCGCGTCTGGGTCAGCTCCGCGTCCAGATCGCCCGCGGCGACCTGGCGGCGGCCCTGCCGGCGGCCGCGGCGCTGTGTCTGGACTACCCCGACCGCGAGGATGTCGTCCTCGGCCTGGTCACGGCCCTGGAGCGCGGCGGCCACCTCAACGAGGCGATTGAGATCGCACACCGCGCCGCCCGGGAGCACCCCGATTTCCGGGAGGTCCGCCTGGCGTTGGGCGGGCTGTACCTGGCCGCAGGTCAGCGCAACGAGGCCTACAAGGCGGCCCGGTCCCTTCTGGCTGACCAGCCGGGCACGGGCGCGGCGCATCTCCAGATCGCGGCGCTGCTGAACGCTGCCGGCCTGCCGGCCCTGGCGGTGGAGCACTGCCGCACGGCCCTGGCGCAGCGGCCCCACGACGGCGCGGCACTGCGGCTTTTGGCGCAGGCCCTCCTCGCCGACGGCGATGCGGCGGCCGCTGCCGAGGCCCTGCACACGGCGCGCGTCCAGGACCCCAATGATGTCGGCCTGCAGATCCAGTGGGCGCGCTGCGTGCTGCACGCCGGCCGTCCGGATGAGGCCGAGGCAGTCCTGCGGCCGCTGCTCG
>JAAYZO010000372.1 GCA_012514865.1 Lentisphaerota bacterium
CGCGAGGTCCTGCAGGCCCACCGGCGTCGTCTGGTCGACTGGATGCACGAGGTCGGCGATCCGCAGCTCAACCCGTGGATCCGCGACCAGCTCCTCGTGCCCCTCAAGCCCTGATCCGGATCCCTTCCCGTTGGGGGTGTGCCCGCGGTCCGGACCCGAGCCGGCGCGCGCGGTAGGCCCGGCATGCCTCTGCCTCGACCCCAGATCCAGAGCTCGTGGAGTATCCGTGTTGCGCCAGAGCGGCACCCGAAGCGTCCGCAGCGGGTCCAAGCACACATACAGGACCCTCTGGGTCCGATGGCCGCGGGACCAGGTTGGCCTGCGGCAGGCACGTGCAGACGGCGGCAGCCGCCGACGGAGGATAGCAGCGATGGCCAATTCTGATTCCACAGGAGATGAAGCCGGGTCCCATGAGGCAGCCCTGAGCGTCAGCGGCATGACGTGTGCGGGTTGCGCTGCGCACGTGGAGAAGGCCCTGCGCGGTGCGCGCGGGGTGATCGCCTGCCAGGTTAACCTGGTGCGGTCGCGCGCCACGGCCCGCTATGATCCCAGCCAGACCACGCCGGCGCAGATTGCCGCGGCGGTGAGCCGCTCGGGCTATCCGGCGGTGCTGGAGACGGCCGAGTTCGCGGTCGATGCGGCCGAGATCCGGCGCGAGAGCGAGCAGGCCGCCGAGGCCCGTCTCTGGTTCCGGCGGGCGGTTGTGGCGATGGGGCTCTGGCTGCCCTTTGAGGCGGTCCATTGGTCCTATTTCCTGGTCAGCCGCCACGGCCACCTCCCGGCGCTGGACTGGGCGAGCCTGGTCAGCAGCACCCTGGCCATCGGGTATGTCGGTGGAGCGTTCTACCGGAATGCCTGGGCCGCGCTGAAGCGTCGGACGACGACTATGGACACGCTGATTGCGATGGGCACCACCGTCGCGTACCTCTACAGCCTGGTCGCCTTTGCCGGCTTCCATCTGTCCTGGTGGGAACGCCTGCCGAGCCTCTACTTCATGGAGGCGACGGGGCTGCTCGGGCTGATCAGCCTGGGCCACTGGCTCGAGGCCCGGGCCCGGGCCGCCGCCGGGTCCGCCATTCGCCAGATGCTGCAGTTGACCCCCAGCCGGGCGTGGCGGGTGGAGGAGGGCGCTCCACCCCGGGAGGTACCCATCGCCGAACTGGAGGTCGGTCACGTGGTCCTGGTCCGGCCGGGCGACCGGGTTCCGGTGGACGGGGTCGTGATCGACGGGCACTCCAGTGTCGACGAGTCGATGATCAGCGGCGAGCCGCTCCCGGTGACCCGGACCATCGGCGACCACGTCATTGGTGGCACCGTGAACCAGGACGGGCGTCTGACTGTCCGCGCCAGCCAGGTTGGGTCGGCCACGGCCCTGGCCCAGATCGTCAGCCTGGTGGAGAGTGCCCAGGCCAGCAAGCCTCCCGTGCAGAGGCTGGCCGACGCCATCTCGGCGGTCTTTGTGCCGGCGGTGCTGCTGGTGGCCCTGGGGACCGGCCTGGCCTGGTTCGCCTGGGGCCGGGTCCACGGTTGGGAGCAGGTCGTCATCTGGGGCCGGATCGCCAACGCCGTGTGCAGTGTCCTGATCATCGCCTGCCCCTGCGCCCTGGGCCTGGCGTTGCCCGCCGCACTGATGGTCGGGACCGGACGGGGCGCCCGCCGGGGCATCCTCATCCGCGATATGGACGCCCTGCAGAACGCCGAGAAGATCGACACGGTCGTGCTGGACAAGACCGGCACCATCACCTGCGGAAGGCCTGTGGTGGTAGGGGTCACGTCCCTCAACGGCATGCCCGCCGACGAGATCCTGCGCCTGGCCGGCGGCGCCGAGCAGTTCAGCGAACACTCGCTGGCCAAGGCCATCACAACCTATGCCCGGCAGCGCAACCTGTCTCTCCCGACCCCGACGACCTTCGCCAACGAGGCCGGCTTCGGAGTTGTTGCCACGATCGAGGGCCAGACCCTGCTGGTGGGGAACATCCCCCTCCTGGAACGGCACGCCGGCTCCCCGCTTGGCACCGCGGCCGACGCCCCGGCGGCGGACGGCCCTGCGTCGTTCGTCAGCACCCGCGTCCAGGTCGCCAGGATGCTCCCCGGCGGCGTCCTGGAACGCCTGGGGCAGATCGATATCGCCGACGAGATCAAGGACGACTCGGCGGCGGCCCTGGCCGAGCTCCATCGCCTGCGCCTGAGGACGATCCTGCTCACCGGCGACCACGCCGGCACCGCCCGGGCCATCGCTCAACGGGTAGGGATCGATGACGTCCGGGCCCAGGCAACGCCCGAGCAGAAGGCGGCGATCATCCGCCAGATGCAGGCCGAAGGCCGGCGGGTGGCCATGGTCGGCGATGGCATCAACGACGCCCCGGCCCTGGCCGTCGCCGATGTGGGGATTGCCATCGGCTCGGGGTCGGATATCGCCAAGGAGACGGGTGGTATCGTGCTGGTCGGCGGCAGCCTGAGCGGCATCGCCACCGCCATCCGCCTGTCGCGGGCCACCATGCGCAAGATACGGCAGAACCTCTTCCTGGCCTTTGTCTACAACGTCCTGGCGATCCCGCTGGCGGCCTTGGGGCTGCTGAACCCGCTGATTGCCGCCGGCGCCATGGCCCTGTCCGATGTCAGCGTCATCGGAAACGCGCTGCTGCTGCGGCGAACCAGGATCGACTGAGGAGCGCTGAGGGGTGGACGTCGTTGGGGTGAGCGGGGCCGCGGCTGATGCGGCCATGAGGGTGCCGACGTTCCTCGGCCGGGTCGGCTCGACTCCGCCTATAGCGCATACCTGGCAGACGAGCGACGCGAGTGCGGTCAGAAGGCGGCCGTACAGGTCGTGCTGCCCCCCGACGACGTCAACATTCCGCATTGAGAGACGGCATCCAGCGTCTGGCCCATCGGCTATGGGCTTCTCTCTGCGTCCCTCTGCGTCCTCCGCGGTGAAACAGCGATCCCTTGCCGCGGTTCGCCAGGACACACCCTATGTTACAAGCTGAATGCACACGGCATCGATGGGCAGCCCGAGGGTCAGGCTGAGGACGGCAGTGTGGACGACGCTCCCGTCACCGAGTTCATCACCGACCGGGAAATCTACCGGCGCGTCATTCTCGAGATGGTGCCGCAGGCACGTGCCTTCCTCTGGCTAGCGACGGCCGACCTGAAGGATCTCTACATCAGAGCGCCGCGGCGGCTTCGTGCCCTTCCTCCAGGCCCTCGCCGAACGGCTCGACGCCGGCGTCGAGGTTCGTCTGCTGCACGCGAAGGAGCCCGGCCCGAACTTCCGTGCCGACTTCAAGGACATCGCCCGCCGAGTGGAGTGAGCTGTCGTGGTGCACGTAGATGGTGAGCGAAGCATCCGCGCTTCGCGAGTAGTCCAGGTTGGTCGGCCGCCATCACAGCGCGAGAGACCATGGCCAAAAACCGGCAGAAATGAGCCCTGCCCCTGCGGCAGCGGCAGGAAGTACAAGCACTTCTATCCCAAGGGGATTGCGTCCTCCAGCCCAGGGTTGCGGCAGAGCCGCTACCCTGGGTCCCGGTTCCATCCCGCCCATCCAACCCCAACGTGGGTTGCGTCATGGTGCCGATGCGCCGTCCCCTGGCGGTCCGACCGACGCAACCCTCGTTGGGGTTCGGGCCATGGCCATGATCCATCCCAGGGTAGCGGAGGTACCGCAACCCTGGGCTCTTGGACGCAGCCCCCTTGGGGCATGGGAGGGCAGACCCCGTCGGCGACCTTACCCGTTCTCGAAACTACCGTGCTCCACACCAAGTCTGGAAAGCGGCGCCTGAACGCTGTATGGTAACCAGCGATGCCGGTGCCCAGTCCACCCATATCAGGGACCTAACCGGTCCACAAATATCGCGCAGCGCCTCCCATCCCATAGGAGCGCCACGGATGCCAGGGCTTGCATACGGAATGCGGTTAAGATCGTGGGGATGTGTATGTGGAGGACTTCTCGTCTGCGGTAGCATTGCCAGTGACCTTCCCCGTCTGGATGAGTTGGTCGCCGCCAATGAGAGCGCTAGGCGGCGGGTCAGAGCGGGGGAGCTGCTCTACACTATCGAGTCGCACGACACGGCGGACCGACTGGAGGAGATGGCAAGAGACCGTGCGTCCAAGCTTCGGCGGCAGATAGCGGACCTCCAAGCAGCGGAGGGTATGAACGCAGCGATGAAGAAGGCACAGATGGCAGCGATGGAGGAGAGCTTGTCTGGGGCCCGGCTGCACGCGCTCGTCAGGCACAGCCTTGAGTTCGGTTCTTTCCGGGTCCACCTCAAGTTCGACGAGGGCAAGCGTCGTGCTCTGGCCACCAGGGAGGATGATCGTGACCTGATGAGCATCCTCAAGGAAGCCGGAGGAGAGGGCAGGGAGGACTTCAGCCTGTACCCCCGCATACAGAGGCTCCGCAGAGGTGACCAATGCGCCACCGTATACGATCTCTGTCGCGGCGGACAGATCGCTGACACGGAAGCCGCACCACGCATACGGCTGCCGGAGGAGAGTATCCTCGATCTTGGCTTTTTCACGGCTCACCAGATACCGCCTCTCCCGAGATATGAGTGCACTGTCTCCCGGGACAAGAAGGCCAGCGATGTCATCAGGGTCGAGTTTGTCAGAAGGCGAGGCTCGAGTCGGTTAGTGTATGCAGTGGACGGTGCCAAGGGGTACCGCCTCGCGGGGTGCTGGAGCTACGAAGGCCTACAGCTCGTCAGAAGCGAGGAGTTCAGCTACGCTCTCTTTGACGGGGCTCTCTTTTCAAAGCAGCCTTCGGCCGCAACCAAACTTCGGCCGCACCGGCGGTTGGCCGACGCGGCGCCGAGGCGCGGAACCAGTCTGCCGAACTTGCGCTGAAGACGACCCGGAAGTAAGAGAGCCATGACCG
>JAAYZO010000373.1 GCA_012514865.1 Lentisphaerota bacterium
CCGCGCACGACCTGCTCGCCGCGATGGAGGCAGACCGCATAGTCGCCAACCTGTCCGTACGACAGATGTCGCAGGTGTCTCAGCAACGCAAAAGGCCTGCCCGCCTCGTCGTGAAGCGGCAGGTTGCCAGGCGCGAGGCGGGTCATGACATAGCCGCCCCGGTCATGCACGTGGGCGATCCCGTTGCGCGTGCAGTAGACACGGTCGGCAATGAACACATCCCGGGGCTGTACGGTGAAGTTCGATAGCTTCTCGCCCACCTTCACGTCGGAGACATGGATCTCATCGGGGGCAAAGGTGCTGGCATCCAGAGAGTAATGCAGTCTCCATGTGGAGCCGGTCGCACCCGGCTCCTCGACCACTGTGCCATCGACGAATCGCCATCGGTACTCACAGGGCAGCCGGCTGTCCGCAGGCAGGTCCACCTGCGTCATCAGCATCTGGGTGGCCCAGACAAACCAGCCGTCGGCCTTCTTCAATCGCTTCAGCAGCGCCACATCGCTCACGTCACAGATGCCCGCCTGGCTGGCCATAGCGCAGGCGCTGCGCAGGGAAACGTTGCCGGCAAGGTGGATCAGCAGAGTGCGTAGCAACGCAGAGGCGCCCTCTTTGCCGGCAAACTTCCGGCCAAACTTCAGCAACCCCAGTTCCTGGAGCTTCTCATCCCAGCTCTCGGGGAGAAAGCAGGCCAGCTCATCCCAGCCCGAGATCGACATTTCCTTGACGTCCATCTGCAAACCTCCTGTATGGTCACAGATAGTGTAGCCGAAATGCCTGGGACTGTCAAGATATTTGGTTAGCGCTTATGGGGCAACGCCCTGGGAAATCGGATGTTCCGCATCGCAGGCTGGAAGTCTGCGACAGAACGCCGCACACCACGGCGCGATGCTTCACACGAGCCGCCCCGCCGGCGCAGAGCGCCGGATTTGGCACGGCGAAGCATCGCTCGCGCCGCCCTCGTCAGGCCTGCCACTCGCGGAAGAGCACGACGCCGTTATGGCCGCCGAAGCCGAGGGAGTTCGACAGGGCGGCGCGCACCCGGCCGGGCCGGCCGACTCGGGGGACGTAGTCCAGGTCGCAGGCCGGGTCGGGCACGTCGAGGTTCAGGGTCGCCGGCAGGAACTGATCGCGGATGGCCAGCACGGTGGCGATGGCCTCGAGGCCGCCGGCCGCGCCGATGCAATGGCCGGTCATGCCCTTGGTCGAGGACACGGCCAGGCGCCGGGCGTGCTCGCCGAAGGCCGTCTTGATGGCCAGGGTCTCGATCGGGTCGTTGACCTGGGTCGAGGTGCCATGGGCGTTGATGTAGTCGATGCCCTCGGGGGCCATACCGGCATCGCGCAGGGCCTCGCGCATGGCCCGCGCCGCGCCCTCGCCTTGCGGGTCGGGGGCGGTGAGGTGGTAGGCATCGCCGGTAGCGCCGTAGCCGGCGAGTTCGGCGTAGATGCGGGCGCCGCGGGCGAGGGCATGCTCGGCGGTCTCGAGCACGAGCAGGCCGGCGCCCTCGCCCATGATGAAGCCGTCGCGGTCGCGGTCGAAGGGCCGGCTGGCCCGTGACGGGGTGTCGTTGAAGGCGGTGCTCAGGGCCTTGAGGGCGCAGAAGCTCCCGATGGCGTACTCGTTGATCGTGGCCTCGGTGCCGCCGCTGATGACGACGTCGGCGCGGCCCAGGCGCAGGGCGTCGAGGGCCGTGCCGAGGGCGTCCGTGCCGGAGGCGCAGGCGGTGACCACGGCGTGCACGCGGCCCTTCAGACCGAGGGCCATCGAGATATTGCCCGGGGCCTCGTTGGCGATGATCTTCGGGATGGTCAGCGGCGGGATCCGGCCCGGGCCGCGCTCGAACAGCCGGCGGTGCGCCTCGAGGTCGACCTCGTTGCCGCCGATGCCATTGCCGACGATGACCGCGACGCGCTCGGGGTCGGGCCGGCACTCGGCCGAGAAGCCGGCGTCGGCCCAGGCCTGCTTGGCCGCCGCCACGGCGTACTGGCTGAAGAGGGCCATGCGCTTGGCCTCTTTGGTGTCGAGGTACGCCTCGGGCTCGAAGCCCTTGACCTCAGCGGCAACCCGGCACTCCAGCGGCGCGGCGTCAAAACGCGTGATCGGCCCGACGCCGCAACGGCCGGCGCGGATCGACTCCCAGAAGCTCGGTACGTCAAGGCCGATGGGGCTGATGAGGCCCATACCGGTGACAACGACCCGTTTCGTCATGGCGTGACACTCCTCGGTATGACTCGTATGAACGACCGCGTCGCGGCGCCGTCGACGTCGCCGCGGCTCGTGGACGCAGGGCGTCTGTGGACACTCGCGCTCCAGCACACACGGCGAGCGACATGTCGCTCGGCTCCAGCCGGTGCCTGCTCATGCTCACCAGCGAATGGCATTGCCGCCGTAGGTCAGGCCGGCCCCGAAGCCGGTGGTCAGGACCACATCGCCGGGTGCCAGACGGCCCTGGCGATCGAGTTCGGCCAGGGCCAGGGGTATTGATGCGGCGGACGTGTTGGCCACCTCGTCGATGGTCACCACAAAGCGGTCCGGCGCGATCGGGAGGCGCTTCTGCGCGGCCTGCAGGATACGGATGTTCGCCTGATGCGGCACCACGTAGCGCACCTCCTCGGGAGCGATCTGCAGGGTCTCCAGGAAGTGCAGCACGACCTCGGCCATCGCCTTGACCGCGAAGTTGAACACCGGACGGCCCTGCATGTGCGCCTGGCGCGGCTCGGGATTCGGAGGCGGCACCCGCAGCCCGCCGCCGGCCCAGAGGAAGCCGCTGCCGGTGCCATCGGCACGCAGGTACGACCCCAGGATGCCCCGGTCCGGCTCCGTGGTCACCTCGAGCACCGCCGCGCCGGCGCCGTCGCCGAACAGCACGCAGGTATTGCGGTCGGTCCAGTCGACCAGCCGCGACATGGCCTCGGCGCCGACCACCAGGGCCGGCCGACCGCTGCCGCAGAGCATCAGGCCGCGCGCCACCTCGAGGGCATAGACGAAGCCGGTGCAGGCCGCGCCCAGATCGAAGGCCGCCGCCGCGGGAGCGCCCAGGCGGGCCTGCAGCAGACAGGCATTCGAGGGAAAGCCGCCGTAGTCGGCTGTCGTTGTGGCCACGACGATCAGGCCCAGATCCGCCGGCGACACGCCGGCCCGCGCCAGCGCCGCCCGCGCCGCCTGCTCCGCCATGTCCGTGCCGGATTCGTCCGCCGCCATGATGTGGCGCGCCCGAATGCCGGTGTGCGAGACAATCCACTCGTCGGAAGTGTCGAGCGTCTGCGCCAGCTCGTCGTTGCTCACTCGACGGGCCGGCAGGTAGCCGCCAACACCGCTGATCTTCACACGCTGCTCGGACATCGTTGTTGCTACGCTCCGCATTCGGCCGCGATCCCGCACCCGCCGGCCCGCGACCAGGACACCGCCCATACTATGCCATCACCCGGCCGGATTGAAAGACATTTGGCGTAAAACTGTCACTTTCGGGCGGGCCGCGGGTTGCAGCCGCCCGCCTTTCGACCTACGGTATGAGCAAGGCGCAAGCCCGCAACCGCAGGCCTTCCGGGCGGGCCGCCGGCCGTTCCGCGGCAGACCGTACAGCGTCAGGATCGTCCATCGTCATGAGCATCGTAGTCAATCACGACGAACGCCGGCGCATCATCCTGCGCAACGCCCTGGCGCTGTTTGCCGAAGAGGGCTACCCGGGCGTGACCTTCCAGAAGATCGCCGACCGCAGCGGCATCGCGCGCACCGGCATCTACAAGTACTACACCACCAAGCGCGAGATCTTCGACCACGCCATACGCTACCTGACCGACGACCTGCTGCTCGAGCTGACCCTGGTCAGCGAGGCCGGCGACCGACCGGTAGCGGCGCGCCTGGAGACGGTGCTGATGACCGTCCTGGGGACGCTGTTCCGGCTGCGCTCGGTGCTGACGATCATCCTGGAGTACCTCCTGCGGCAGAAGCAGGACGGCGATGACGTCAGCCGCAAAGTCCGCCGGCACACCGTGGGGATGCGGCTGCTCCTGCGGCAACTGGTGCGCGAGGGGGTCCAGCGCGGCGAGTTCCAGTCGGTGCGTCCGGGCGACGCCGCGGACATGCTGTTCGCCCTCCTGGAGGCCGCCATCATGGAAGCGACGGTCAGCGGCATGATGGACCGCGAGCAGTTCGAGCGCCTCGTCGCCCTGTCCATCCAGCGTCTGCGGGCGCCCGCGCCGCCGCATTGACAGGGCGGCCTTGGGCGAGGATCGTATGGCCGTCGGCGCGCCGCAGCGATTCTGACCGCGGGGGGTTGCCCTCGGCCTGACGGGCCGAGGCCGGCAGAAGCGCCCACCGACGCCGCGCCGCCAGTGGGAAAGGTCGCCCATGCCCCACCATGTCGAGGCATTCGTCGCGAAGATGACCCGGGCCGGCATCGATCCGGCCGCGGTGACGTGTTTCCGCGAGTTCTACCTGCGCTACCGCAGCGGCCAGGCGCGCACCGAGGTGCGCGAGGAGGACATCCGGCCGGTCCCCGACGAGCTCATGGTCCACTTCGAGGACCTCCCCCCCGCCGCGCCGACGGCGGCCGACGGCACCACCGTCGCCATCCGCCTCAACGGCGGCCTCGGGACCAGCATGGGCCTGACCCGTGCCAAGAGCCTCCTGGAGGTCAAGCCGGGGTTGACCTTCCTCGACGTCATCGCGCGCCAGGCCCTGGCGACCGGGCAGCCCCTGCTGTTCATGGACAGCTACAACACCCGCCAGGACACCCTCGAGCACCTGGCGCGCTACCCCGGCCTGCGCCGGAGCGGCCTGCCGCTGGACTTCCTGCAGAATCAGTTCCCGCGCATCCGGGCCGTCGACGGCGCCCCGCTGGACTTCGGTGATGAACGCGACTGGAATCCGCCGGGCCACGGCGATCTGTACCTGGCCATCCAGCGCGATGGCCTCCTCGACCACCTCGTCAGCCTGGGCTGCCGCACCGCCTTCGTCGCCAACGCCGACAACCTCGGCGCCGTCCCGGACCCCCGCATACCCGCCTTCATGGCCGCCGCCGGCATACCCTTCCTCATGGAGGTCTGCCGACGCACCCCGATGGACCGCAAGGGCGGCCACCTGGCCCTGCGCCACGACCGCCAGGTGCTCTGCCTGCGCGAAGCGGCCCAGCGCCCCAGGGACGGCGACCGCTTCGAGGATATCGAACGCTACGGCTGGTTCAACACCAACAGCCTCTGGGTCGACCTGATCGCCCTGCAGGCCGTCCTGCGCGCCGGCCATGGCATCCTCTCCCTGCCCCTGATGGCCAACCCGAAGACGGTCGACGGCATCCCCGTCGTCCAGCTCGAGACCGCCATGGGCGCCGCCATCGAGAGCTTCCCGGGCGCCCGCGCCCTGGCCGTGCCGCGCGAGCGCTTCGTGCCGGTGAAGAAGACCTGCGATCTGCTCGTGCTGCGCTCGGACCTCTATGCCCTGGACGAGGCCTCGGGAGAGCTCCGGCAGGCCCCGGGGACGGCCCTGCCCATGGTCGACCTCGACGAGGCGCACTTCCGCAGCGTGACGCACCTCGACGAGCGCTTCGCCGAGGGCGTGCCGTCGTTGCGCGCCTGCACCGCCCTGACCGTGCGCGGGCCGGTCAGCTTCGCCGGGGGCGTCATCCTGCGCGGCCGCGTCACCATCCTCGCCGACAGCCCGAAACGCCTGCCGCCGGGGACCTACGAGGGCACGGTGCGGCTCTGACGGACCGCCCATCGCCGTCCGAGGCGAGGCTGTTCACGAGCCGCCGTGCGGCGCGCGAATAGATCAGGCTAGCCGCGGCGGGCGCAGGGCCCGGTGCAGCCATCCCAGCAGTAGGTGCACAGCTTGCTGCGCGGCAGGCCGATGGCCTGGACCATGTCGGGCAGGGTCTGGTACTTCAGCGTCGTGAGCTTCAGGGTACGCCGGATGCGGTCGACCATGGCGCCGTAGCGCTCGCTGGCCGGATCGGCATACTCGTCGAGGTGACGGTCGTCGGCGCCCTCGAGTTCCTTGATGGCGCGACGGCTGGCCAGGTCGAGGATGTTCCGCGACCGCGAGAAGGTCAGGTAGCGGCACCCGTGCAGCAGGGGCGGGCAGGCCGGGCGCATGTGCACCTCGGCGGCGCCGAAATCGTAGAGCCGCTGCACGATCTCGCGGAGCTGCCGGCCGCGCACGATCGAGTCCTCACAGAAGAGGATGCGCTGGCCGTTGACCAGGGAGCGGATCGGGATCAGCTTCATGCGCGCCACCAGGTCGCGCACAGACGGATCCTGCGGCATGAAGCTGCGCGGCCAGGTCGGGGTGTACTTCACGAAAGGCCGCTTGAGCGGCAGCCCGGTCTCGTTGGCGTAGCCGACAGCATGGGCGGTGCCGGAATCCGGGATGCCGGCCACCATGTCCACGGTCACGCCGTCACCACGGTCGGCCCGTGCCAGGGCGGCGCCGCAGCGGTAGCGCGCCTCCTCGGTGTTGATATCCTCGTAGGATGACGCCGGATAGCCGTAGTAGACCCAGAGGAAGGAGCAGACCTGCATCTCGCTCCCAGGTGCCTGGAGCTGCTCGATGCCGTCGGGGGTGATGCGGACGACCTCACCGGGGCCGAGGTAGCGATCGATCTCGTAGTCGAGGTTCGGGAAGGCGCTCGACTCCATGGTCACGGCATAGGCGCGGTCGCGCCGGCCGGTGATCAGCGGGGTGCGGCCATAGCGGTCGCGGGCGGCGTAGATGCCATCCTC
>JAAYZO010000374.1 GCA_012514865.1 Lentisphaerota bacterium
ATTTGTGGACCGCTTAAGTCCCTGATATGAGTGGACCGGGCACCGGGACCAGCACTGACCATACAGCGCTCGGGCGACGCTTGCCAGGTTCGTCGCTGCGGGAATCGGAGGCAACGCAGGAGGCCCTCTTCCGCAACTTCCGGCCGGGATCTGGCACTGGGCTGCGCCGCCATCTGTAGCCCCGACTGTCACATAGATGGCCATCCCGCAGATAATGGCAGCAGACAACCTCGGCGCTGACCGGCCACTCGCCGGCCTGCACACGGCGCCAAGGGAACCACAGGAGCTTGCCACCATGAGCACCACCCTCAGCGAGATCGCCGCGTTCCTGGATCAGGCCGGGCTGAAGTTCAAGCTCGACGAGGATAGGAATGTCGCCTATCTCGGGTTCAACACCAAGACGTACACAGATGGCGAGGGCGAACACCACATGGTCGTCGTCATCGGCGTCCAGGAAAGGGGCGAATACATCGTCTTTGCCGCGCCGCAGGTCTACTCCTGCCCGCCGGGACACCGCCATGCCGCGGCGGTCATGGAGCTGATGGCCCGTCTGCACTGGGCCTCGAAGCTGGTGGCCTTTGAATACGACTATCGTGATGGCGAGATTCGAGCCTCGGTCCGCCTGGTTCTTGAGGAAAGCCCCTTGACGGATCGGCAGTTTCGGCGCTGTCTCTTCGGCCTGCCCTCGTGCCTCGACGACTTCCACGAAGCCTTTCGCCGGGCCCTGGACTCAGGCGACGTCATCGACCCCATGGAATGGACTGCCAACCTTGCCGCCGCGGGTAACCCGTCAACTCCCAAGCGCGGCGCGGCCCGGCGGCGGACCGGCCGAGCCTCGGCCGAGGCCTCCGTGGGACTGACGGAGTAAGCCGCACCACGAACCCGCGCCCTCAGATATGACCAAAAAGCGACAACCAGCAGCAGAGAGCGGCTTCCGTGCCGGGCGGCCGGGCAAGGCTTTCCACGACGGCAAGCTTTACGTGTTTGGGAAGAGCCGGGAGATTGTCGTTCTCCGCGGCGGCGACCGCCCCGCGTGCTGGGCCAAGACCGGGAAGCGCCCCTCCTGGTTCAGCTCTGTGAGTTTAGCTGGCAGTGTCTTCGGCCAGGTGCTGAGCTACCCGGCATGGCCGGAAAACCAGCCGGTGGGGCTGGTCGGTGACTGCCCTGTGCTGGCGAGTGGGCAGCTTTGTTTCCCGTTCTACCGCCGGTTCCGTGCCAGCGACCTGGCCGTAGCACGGTTCCGGCAGACGGTCCCGCCCGTGATCCTGGACCGCCTGGGGCGCTTTCGCGACCGGCACTGGCAGCTCTACAACCTGATGGCGCGGTGCCCAGGCGCTGCAGATCTGGTCGACAGTAACCCGGCGGTAGCCTTCGCCCTCGCCAACAGCCGCGCCTTCCACCCGGTTTCCCGGCCGTGGGACAGTGCCCGGCGCCTGGTGCGGCGCCGTCAGCGCGATATCCTCGGCTGGCTCGGTCTTCCGGCGACAGAACAGGCGCGCAGGATCATGGCCAAGATCCCGGCGGCTGATCTCCGTATGGAGCGGCTGTTCCGGCTCAAACGTCTGTTGCGTCGCGACCCGGAGGCGACCCTGTGGCTGTCGCACCTGCCGCGCTTGCCGGCCGACCTCCTCGACGCCCTCGCTTTCTACCGCGGCGCCATGTCGATGCCGCTGCTGACTGAGATGCTGGATGAGAATGCGGGGGCCATCTTCTGGCTTTCGGTGGCCAACGCCCTGCGCAAGGAACTCGGGTTGTCCTGGCCCGTGCTGCGCAACGAGGCTGCCCTCACGACATGGTACGAAGGTCTGGCCAAGCGGGCCGCCATCGAAGAGCTCGTCCGTGAACTGCCGAACGCGCTGCCGGCGGCGCCGCTGCTGCCGCCCCCGGGCTGCGGCATCGAGCCGATCACCACACTGAGAGACCTGATCGTCCATGGCGAGCGTCAGCGCAACTGCTGCTCGAGGTATGCTGAATCCATCCTGCGCGGCGAGTGCTTCCTCTACCGCGTCAGTCGTCCGGTCCGCGCCACGCTGTCGCTGGTGCGCAGGGACGACGGGGCCTGGGGGCCAGGCCGCGTCCTCGGCGCGGTCAATACACCCATCGATGATGAAACCGCTGCAAGGCTGTTCGACCTAGTCCTCGGGAAGCCGGGGGCGACGATGGAACCGCCCATAGCGACCCATACCGGGACGACCCCTGACTGATGCTGGAGCCCCGAACTGGATGAGGCCTTATTCCGACATGGCGCGCCTGCTTCCGGTGTCGATGTCGAGTCGGATGCTGCTGCGTGCTCCCAAAGGCCCGCTTCCGCGGTGTCCCTGCTGTCACGATTCCGAACCGGCGTCGCATAGAGGCCGTAGTCCTGAGGCGGCCTGGCAGATGCTGTGCGGCCGAGAGTGGCTCGTGCGGGTCTGCACCCGCTGCCGGGTCATCCTGTGGTGGACGTTGATCGCCTTGAGCTGAGACTGCCGCCTCAGCGCGGCGCGGAAGGCCGGGCGAGCCTCAGGCGATGCCGCTCAAGACACTCAGGCAGCCCACGCAAGCGAACCGAATAGTCGGCAAAGGGAGGACACCATGGCATCACGTTATGAACACTACAGCGACGAGGCCCTGGCCGCGCTGCGGCTGGCCCGGAAGTTTGCCGTGGCTGCAAAACGCAATGTTTGCGCACCGCAGGATCTCCTGCACGCGTGTCTCCTGACCACGCCGCAGGTCCGGGAGACGCTGGCCCGCCAGTCCCTCAAGGTGGCAGACGAGAAGGTCCGGGGCCTTGAGCAGGTCGCCGCAGCGGCTCCTGCCGCCGCGCCGTCGGGGCCGAAGCTGGCGTTGGACCCCGGCCTGCGGAAGATCCTTGACAAAGCGGAGACCTTGGCGACCAAAGCCGGCCACCCGCACGTCACTCCGCTGCACCTCCTGCACGCAGGCTGGGCCTCGTTCCGGGACGCCCTCTGCCTCTGCCTGGACGCACCTGACGCCGGGGCCGCGGCCCGTCTGGCGGCGGCCCCTCTGCCGCCGCTGACGGCAGAGGGCTCTGGAACGGCTTCGGGCGCCGCCGCCCAGCCCTCGGGCAGCACGCCCGCACCGGCACGCCCGACGGCGCTGGCGCGTCTGGCACAGGAACTCACGCGCGACGGCGTCGCACTGCAGCCCGTGATCGGGCGGGAGCGCGAGCTGGACGACGTCATCGGCGTGCTCTGCCGGCGCCTGCGCCGGAACGTCATGCTGCTGGGCGGACCCGGCGTCGGCAAGTCGGCGCTGGTCGAGGGACTGGCCTCACGCCTGCGGGAGGGTCGGGTCCCGCCGGCGCTGCAGGGCTGCCGGGTCTTCAGCCTGCCGGTCGGCAATCTCCTGGCGGGCACCACGACGCACGGATCCTTCGAAGCACGCATGCGCGAACTGGTCGAAGAGCTGGAGAGCACCCCCGACGCGATCCTCTTCCTGGACGAGGCACACCTCCTGAATCAGCGAGACCGCGGCTCGACCAATCCTTCAGAGCACCTCAAGCCGGCCCTCGCCCGCGGGCGCTTCCGCTGTATTGCCGCCACCACCCCGGCGGACTACTACCGCTGCCTGCAGGCGGACGGGGCCTTCGTCCGGCGTTTCCAGACGATTCATCTCGACGAACCGGATGCCCCGACGACGCTGGCGATCCTGAAGGGCTGCGCACCCGACCTGGCGGGGTACTACGGGCTGGACCTGCCCGACGCCCTCCTGGAACATGCGGTCCGGCTCGGCCAGGATCTTCTGGTCCACCGGCGTTTCCCCGACAAGGGGCTGGACCTGGTAGACGCCGCCTGTGCCGACGCGACCATGCGGGGCGCAGGCGCCCTGAGCAAGGCCGACCTCGACGCGGTCGCCACCCGCATGGCCGGACTCGCGGTCGGCGGGAGCGCTCCGGCTCACCGCCTGACGACCCTGGAGGCGACCCTGTCCGAGCGGGTCCTGGGGCAGCCGGAGGCGATCCGCGCCGTCTGCGGGGTGCTGCGGCTCTGCAAACGCCGGCTTGATCTGCGCCCGGAGCGTCCGGACGGCGTCTTCCTCTTCAGCGGCCCCAGCGGCGTTGGGAAGACGGCCCTGGCGGAGGCCCTGGCCGAGGTGCTCTGCGGCGACGCGGCGCAGCTCGAGCGCTTTGATATGAGCGAGTTCGCCGAGCCCCACAAGATCAGCCGGCTGACCGGCTCGCCGCCCGGCTACGTCGGCTACGGCGGCGAACCCGAACTGACCCGCGCCGCGCGCCGGCATCCCAACGGGGTCCTGCTGCTCGACGAGTTCGACAAGGCCCACGCCGATGTCCAGCGCCTCTTTCTGCAGGTCTTCGACAGCGGTCGGCTGACGGACTCCATGGGCGAGACCGCCTCGTTCTCGAACATGACCATCATCCTGACGGCGAACCTGCCGCTCAAGCACGAGCACAGCTCGATCGGCTTTGGGGGTGCGAAGGATCTGGCTGCCCCGACGCCTGCCGACGAGGCCGAGCGTCTGGGCCTGCGCGCCCATCTGCCGGCGGAACTGATCAGCCGCCTGGACGCGGTGGTGGCGTTCCGGCCCCTTGACCGGGAGCAGGCAGGGGAGATCCTGTCGAAGCGGCTGCTGACCCGCGCCAACGAGGCGCTGCGGGAGCGCTGGCAGGTCGAACTGGAGCTGACCGCCGCTGCGGTCGAGGCGGTGCTGGACGCAGGCCATTCGGCGGAACTGGGGGTGCGCGACCTCCAGCGCCGCTTCCAGGAACTCGTGATGCAGCCGCTTGCCGAGTTCCTTCCCACCACCCCGCCCGAGACACCCGGCGTCCTGCGTCGGGTCCAGGTCGACCGTCAGGGAGGGGCGGCGCTGTCGCTGACCTGGCTGGACGGCTCGGGTGGAAGCAGACGCCAGCCGCCGGCCCGCCGCCCTCGGCGGCGTACCGGTCCGCCCCGCACGATGACGGCGGCCGCGTAGGCAGTCGCCGGGGCACCGCCCGGACTGTCTTCAGGTTGACCTCATGGCCGGGCGGCCGGCGCCCTGGCGTGTGCCGGAGCAGTCACAGATCCGCCCCCGCCGCCCATAGCCGATGAGAGTGACGATCACCACAGGAAGGAGCCCAGATATGAGCGCTGCTGACGACACCGCCTCCGTCCCAGCCATGCAGTACGATTCCCATTCCTTTGCCCTCTACATGGCTGAGATTGCCCGACACCCGCGCGTCTCCCGCGCCGAGGAGGTTGCACTGGCCGCGCGCATCGCCCAGGGAGACAACGCGGCTCGCGAGCGGCTCATCTGCGCCAACCTCCGCCTGGTGGTCAAGATCGCCCATGACTTCCGCGGTCGCGGCCTGCCGCTCGAGGACCTGGTCGCCGAAGGCAACCGCGGACTGACGCGCGCCGTGGACGGCTTCGACCCGACCCGCGGTGCCAAGCTGAGCACCTATGCCGCCTGGTGGATCAAGCAGGCGATGCGACGCGCCATCGCCACCCAGGCCAGCACGGTGCGCGTGCCCACTCAGGCCATTGCCAAGGCCCGCAAGGTGAGGGCGGCGCGTGAGCGGCTGCGGCTCCGGCTCGAGCGCGAGCCGGAGTTCCATGAAGTCGTGGCCGACACGGGGCTGAGTCCTGCCGCGATCGCCGCCTGCAGCGCCGCCCATGTCTCACTGCTTGCGCTCGACGACCATGGGGATGGCGCGGCTGAACGCCTGCCGTTGCGGGAGACCCTCCCCGATACTGCCGTGCTGAACGCCGCCGACAGTGTCCGCGACCGTGACGACGTGGCCCAGGCCCGCCGCCTGATCGCCCTGTTGCCGCCGCTCCAACAGCGCATACTCGATCTCCGCCTGGGACTGCGCGGTCAGCGCCCGCAGACGCTGGAGGAGGTGGGCCAGGCCGTGCGGCTGACGCGCGAACGGGTCCGGCAGATCCAGGCGACAGCCATCGGCAGACTGCGGACGGCGATGGCCGCTTCGGCGGCGTAGGGCGCAGCTTGGCGCACGGCGCAACCCCGGCGGATCTTCCTCCACTGGCAATCGCTTCAGCTTCTAGAAGAATGGAACATCCGCCCGGCTGGAGGGCGCCATCCCGGTAGGATATGCGAAACGGCGGGTACCGTGGTCGTCCGGTACCCGCCGTCTGTCTGCATCTGGCCTGTGGTGTGCGTCACGCCGTTCTAACGGTGATCCCCGTGGCCTGAGGGTAGCGCGCCGTGATGGCGTCCCGCGCCGCCGCGGAGCTGCTGCAGGTGACGTGCTCCTCGTAGTAGTGACCCCTGATGTGGAAGGTGACGCGGTACGTTCGCATCGCTCGACTCCTCTACTGCTCTGTGGTGGTTTCCGCGGTGCCGGCCGAGCGCCGGCACCGCTCGCTGCCATGCCTATCGGGGTGGGCTGCGGCCGCGTGACCCGCTGCCGCCGCTTTTTCCCCTACGCCCTGGCCCGCGCCGCCGGCGGCCAGCGCCGTCCGGCGTCCGCGTCGTGGTCAAGGTCAGAGCCGACGTCAGACCGCGGGCCGACTGCCCTTACCCTGACCACTTCACGAGCCGCTGTGCGGCGCGTGAACAGGCCACCCTTCGGGCTTCGACGCTAGGCACTTGCAGCCTCTTGCTCAGGGCTAACCTTGAGCAAGCGGCGCACCGCGACGCGCGTCGAGACTTGCGCCGCAACGAGGTGCGGCGCAAGTGGATTGTGAGCGAAGCATCCGCGCTTCGCGAGTCATCCAGGTTAGAAGCCGACGCAGTCCTTGTAGGTCTGCGCGACGCGTTCGCAGGGAATACCGAGCATGTCTGCCAAGGCGGCGAGGGAATCATCGGCGTCGAGCTGGCGGTAGATGTCCAGGAAGAGCTTCCGGCCGCGGCATAGATTCTGACGCGCGCTGTCGTCCTTGGCGCGTCCCCCGGACGCGTCGACGTCGTCGTACGAGCCCGCAAGCATGGCTTTCGAGAAGATGGCGGCGGCCATCTTCGGTTTCGCGATCTTGAGGAGCTGCCAACAAAAGACGATTTCCCCTTTGCGCAGGCCCTTGGCGAACGGATCCTCGGCCTCGGCCTCGCCGTACTTGCCGCGGTCCTCCGCGTCGATCGCTTCGCGGTCGGCGCCGACGGCGTCGTCGCAAGGCCTACCGAAGCCGTCAAAGGCGATCGCCTTGTACTCGAGATAGCGTTTCGCTGTCTCGAATCCCTTGACGCCCAGGGCCTCGGCAAGCTCCTCAAAGGTCGGATTACGGTCATTCGCCTTGAACAGCTTTTCCTCAAGGCGACGGACCTCGCAGGCCTTGCGATACTGATGCTCGGTGAGGCCAAGAAGCTCGCAGAGACCTTTCATCATGATCTGACGCGCGCGTTGAGGCATGCCCCGAGAAAAGGCATAGCCATGGAAACTAGCCTGGATAATTCACGCGCGTCGTGCTTGAAG
>JAAYZO010000042.1 GCA_012514865.1 Lentisphaerota bacterium
CACGGGGCACACGGGGGACACGGGGGACACGGGGGACACGGGGGACACCCCAGTGGCACGCCGGTCTGCGGCGTGCCAATCCTGGAGTCCCTTGGGTCGCTTGGGTCCCTTTCCGGGAGGCGCCCGCCCCGCAGCCCGGCGACACCCCTGTGCACCCGCGCCGCCGCCTAGGCCGCCTGCCCGACGCTCGGCGCCGGCCGGCGGCTCTCGGCGAATCGGCGGGGCGGGGGTTGACGGCGCGGCGACTGCGGGCCTATGGTATGCATGGGGCCGCGCCGTCCGAGCGCCGTTCTGTATAGCAGGGTTCGAGCATGTCGACAGAAGAGTTCCTGAGACTGGCCCCCTTTGCACGGCGCGCCGGCGTGGCGGTGACCGGCCGCGAGCGTCTGCAGCGTCTGAGCAAACGCCTGCTCTTCATCTGGGCGACCGAGGACACTTCGGAACGGACCTGGCGCGAGCTGTGCGCCGGGGCGCCGTGTCCGGTGGTTCGTTTTCTGACCTCGGCCGAGGTCGAGCAGACGTTGGGTTTTCGCGGCACCAAGGTCGTCGGTTTTCTGCGTTCGTCTCTGGCGACGTCCCTGTATCGCGCCTGCCAGGGCGGTCCGAAGCGGGAGAGTCAACCATGAGCAAGGCCGCAGCACCGAAGCGGGTTGCCGTTCTGGGGGTCAGCGGCATTGGCAAGCACCACGCCCGGTGGTGGCATCTGGAGGGCGCCGAGGTCTGTGCCATTCTGGGCCGGTCGGGTCAGAGCCTGGTGCGTGCTGAGGAAGGCCTGCGCGGGCTGTTCCCTTTTGCGGGGCGGGCCTACACCGCGCTCGACGAGCTTCTGGAGAACGAGCAGCCGGACGTTGTGGATGTCTGTACGCCGACCGAGCGCCACTACGTCCATGCCAAGGCGGCGCTGCTGGCCGGCTGTGACGTGCTTTGTGAGAAGCCGTTCGTCTACGACGCCGAGCTGACGTCGATGGAGATGATCCACCAGGCTCGCGAGCTCCTGGCGCTGGCGCGGCGCTCCGGGGTGCGGTTCGGTGTCTGCACGCAGTACGTCGTGGCGGCGCGGCTCTGCCTGGAGCTGCTGCCGGCCGCCCTAGGGCGCATCGAGTCGTACCGCGGCTACCTGGTCTCGCCGACGCGCGGCCGCGAGCCGGATCCGTGCCGGACCTGGGTCGATCTGGCGCCGCACATGCTGGGTGCCATCCAGGTGCTCTGTCCTGACGGCGCCGTCGACTGGGACAGCCTCGATCTGGATTTTGACCAGCACCGCGCCCGGGCCCGCTTCCGCCTGTGCCGTCCGGATGGCAGCGGGATTGACTGTGACATCCACACCGACCACACCGACACCGAGCCGAAGAATGTCCGTCAGCTCGTCTTTAACGGCTACACCTTCGACATCGGCGGCTTCAACGACGCGCAGGGCGTCTTTCAGGCCCGCATCCACACTCCCGACGGCGATCACGACCGCGAGGACTCGATGCGGCTGCTCATCCGCAGTTTCCGCGATGGCCATGCGGAGGTCCCCGGCCGGGTGGCGCTGCGCAACCTCGAGTGGATGCTCCGGGTGCTCGACGAGGCCGAGGGCTGAGCCGCGATGATGACCTTCGAGGACCGCCGCATCCTGCGCTGCCGTGATGGCCTGGCGCTCACCGCGCGCCGTCTGCGCGCCGGTGATGCCGCGGCGCTGCAGCAGTTCGATCGGGAGCTCTCGGCGCCGTCGCGCCGGTGGTTCCTGCCGCACCCCTACGACGACGCCACTGTAGCGCGGGCCCTGGCGCGTTCCGAGGCCGGCGAGGACCTGACCCTGGGGCTCTTCGACGGCGCCCGCATGGTCGGCTACTTCTTCCTCTGGTACGCCCGCCGACGGGTGCCCCTGCTGGGCATCGGCCTGGTCGACGGCTTTCAGGGACAGGGCCTCGCCAAGCCGATGATCAGGCTCCTCATCGAGGCCGCCCGCGAGGACGGCTGTGAGGCCGTTGAGCTGACCACCATGCTCGACAACGACCGCGCCTTCGCCCTCTACCAGCACTGCGGCTTCGAGCACTACAAGGACGTCCGTAACCTCCAGGGCAACGGCGAGTGGGTGGTCGAGCGCGCCATGATCTGCCGCCTGCGCCCCGGGGCCGCACCGATGGCCGAGCCGCACCAGCCGCCGGTGTGAGGTCGGAGGGCCAGAGTCGCGGGCAGGTCCGGAGTCCGGGGGCGCGGGCAGGTCCGGAGTCCGGAGTGGACGGATGTTCCATCCGTCTGTAGACGGAAATCATTGCCATGCAGTACGTTGTCGGATTTCCGTCTAGACCGCGTGGTCACTGATACAGGTTTGTTTGACAAGCATAGTTGCACTATAAATAGAGACCCTTTATAGCAGTCACTATGCATATCGACTTGTCTACCTACACCACGACCGGCGGAGAGACCACCACGCGGCACCTTCTGCGCGAGAGCTACCGCCGCGGCGGCAAGGTCCTGAAGCGGACTCTGGCCAACCTCTCGCACGCGCAAGAAACTGCCCGCACAGCGCCGGACTCGCCGCCAGAGGAAGGCTTCTGGTGACACCAACGGGAGATCGACGGCAAAGCCGTAAGTCTCCCGTAAATCGGAGCTTCCGTCACTGGCAGGGAACGGCCAGTGGAGGAAGATCCGTCGGAAAGCGAAACGGGCGGGCCTCCCCGGGGGAAGGCCCGCCCGTTGGCGTCTACGGACAGCCCGCGCGGCGCGGCTGACTCAGACCTCGACTTCGCGGTTCTGTTCGCTGGACTTGTAGATGGCGTCGATGA
>JAAYZO010000043.1 GCA_012514865.1 Lentisphaerota bacterium
CCCTCCTGCAGGGGTGCGGGGACTGGTCCCCGCTTGGGTTGCGGGCACAGCCCGCGCTGGGTTCGTCCGTGTCCCGAGCCGGAAGGCCGCGTCCCCGCGGCCCCCGCCCGCGGCCCCCGCCCGCGCGGGATCGCGCCCCCGCCGGATTGACGCCGCGGCGCTGCCGCGGCACTGTAGGCGCCGACCCGGCACCGCCGCAGCCGGCCGCGGCGGCGGTGCCACCACGTCCGTGGCATCGCCGCGGTGCGGCCGAGGAGGACGTCCGCCATGCCGCTGCAGCCGTCGCACAGAGTCTCGCACACCTGGCCCCGGCCGTTCCCGCGCGCCCTCCTCGCCACGGTCCTCCTCGCCGCCGGGGCCGCGGGTGCCGCCGACAGCGGCTCGGACTGGATCCGCCGCGAGAAGATCCGCGCCGGCTGGATCTACGCCAAGGACGGCGTCGAGCGCCTCGCCTTCTTCAAGAACCACGGCATGAATGCCCTCATCACCCACGCCGGCAACCCGGAGTCGTTCACCCTCTGGGCGCAGGCGGCCCGCCGCGCCGACATGCGCCTCGTCGGCGTCGTCGGGGCCTCTTTCGATGGCGCCGCCGCCGGCATGCGCCGCTGCGTCTTCGCCAATGGCTACGAGAGCGTGGTGCCCTGCCCCCAGGAGGAACGCTACTGGCGCGAGGTGCTCACCGAGACCGCCTGCCGGGTCGCCCGCGAGAGCCTCGAGCCCGACCGCCTCATCGCCGGCGTCCTGATCGACTGGGAGCTCTACGCGAACTCCCGCCTCGGCGGCCAGATCTACTTCACCGACGCCTGCTTCTGCGACCACTGCTGGAACAGCTTCCTGCAGGACAAGGGCCGCGCCGCCGAGGCCGCCGCGCCGGCACCCGGTGAGCGCCTCCCCTGGCTCAAGGCCCAGGGCCTCGCCGAGGACTACCAGGCGCGCCTCCAGGAGCGCGTCCGCGACCAGGCCCGCGCCATGCGGGCGGCGGTCTCGGCGGTCCGGCCCGGCTTCCTCCTCGGCTTCTACCCGGTGCCGCACAACTGGCACCTGCGCGGCGTCGCCCAGGGCCTCGGCAACCCCGACGAGCCGGTGGTCCTCTGGGCCACCAGCACCTACGGCGGCGGCGGCCCGGGCGCCATCGCCGACACCTGGAAGCAGGACCTCCTCGACCAGGGCATCCATGCCTTCTACTGCGGCGGCATGCTCCTGCGCCAGTACTCGGCCGCCAACCTGGCGGCGAACCTCGTCGAGATCGCCCGCAAGACCGACGGCTACTGGCTCTTCACGGTGCATACCCTCTGTATTAAGGAAGAGGACCAGCGCGGCGACTACCACCTCTGTGCCGGCACCCCGGAGGAGTACCTCGCCGCTATCCGCCGCGGCAATGCCGAGCTCGACGCCTTCGCCGCCGACCCGGCGCATGCCAGCAGCCTGGCCTTTGTCGAGGAGCCGGTGCGCTACCGCCACCCGGGCTTTGATATCGGCCGCCTGGAGCTGCCCGATCTGGCCGACCGCAGCACCGCCGGCCGCGGCCAGGCGCTGGCGATGCCGCCCCTCGGCATCATCGCCAGCAGCTACCTCCTCATGGCCATGCAGGACGGCGAGGAGGCCCGCCTCAGCCTCGACGTCAGCCGCCCGAAATCAGGGGCCGTCTGGGGCGTCTCCTACGCCGTGCTCGGACCCGACAAGGCCATCCTCAGCGACGGCCGCATGCCCCCAGGCGAGGCCTTCACCCTCGCCTTCCAGGCCCGCCAGGCCGGACTGCACGCCGTCGTGCTCACACCCGGATACTACGGCCGCTGCCAGGTCCTCACCAGCACGGTGCCCTACGCGCATTGGACCTGGCGGTCCTACCCGGCCTTCGAGGTCGCCGGACCCGGCGGGACACTCTATGTCCACGTCCCGGCCGGCCTGACGGAGTTCGACCTGGAGGTATCCTGCCTGTCGGCCACGGCGCAGGTTCAGGTGACGGTCCGCGACCCCGCCGGCCGGGCCGTCGTCGACCAGCCCACCGACGCCCTGGTGCGCAAGGCCGCCCTGACCATCCCGACCGCCGGCCAGGACGGCCAGCTCTGGTCGATCCGGCTCGGCCGCGTCGAGGGCAAGAGCTACCGCAGCGCCCAGGTCCTCTTCGACCCGCGTCTGCCGCCGGCCGTCAGCACCCGCCCCGACGTCATTTTCACACGGCCGTGAAAACGTCGTCGGGCCTGGCCACCGGCGTGAAGAGCTCAGGCAGGGCAGTCTCAACGTCCGGTTCTGGCACCCCCTTCAGCCAGATCACCGGGGCACGGGGCGCGCCGGATATGGCAAGACGAAACATCGCTCGCTACCGGTGTGGAGCGCGAGTGTCCACAGACGCGAACGCGTCCACGAGCCGCAACGGCATCGACAGCACAACGACGCGATGTCTCTTAGCAGGGTGGCCGATTGAGCGCCAACGCAATCCCTGAACTGCCCTGGGCGCCCCGTCACTCCGCCTTGACGACCCAGCCGCTCTTGACCGCGGCCTCGCCGGTGTAGCTCGCCTTGCTGCGCTCTTCCTGGACCGCGTCGAGGGTCACCTCGCCGACCAGCTTCTCCTCGGTGAAGACCACCTGGCCATTCTCGTCCTTCAGATCGACGGTCTCGTAGAGCTTCAGCGTGTCGCCGTTCTTGAAGCCATGCCGGCTGCCGAGAGCGACGACCAGGACGCCCTTGGC
>JAAYZO010000375.1 GCA_012514865.1 Lentisphaerota bacterium
ATCACCGCACTGCGGCTGCGCTTCACCGCCGGACATACTGATACCCTCATCGTCCAGTCGGAGCCCGGCACCGTGCGCCTCCCCGATGGCACTGAGACCGATGCGCGCTACGCCCTCCTCCGGCACAGCGCCCAGGGCGAGGTCATCGCGGCCGATGCCGTGCGGTCCACCTTCCTCCGCCAGGGCTCGTTCAGCCTGGCCATGCCGGGCGATGCCACCGGGACGATCGTCGATGTCATCGGCGATCTCACCGGCACGCGCCGCGAGTCGGCCCTCCTGGTCCGACCGGACCGGCCCTGGCCGATCGGCACCAATCTCCAGGACCGCCAGCTCAACATCCGCGTCACCAGCCCCCTGCGCGACCCCTGCGACGAGGGCTACCGCGTCGCCCGCGTCACCCCCGCCGACGGCGGGCTGCTGCGGATCGACCTGCAGGACTACGCACCCTTCGTGGTGAGCTGGCACCAGGTCACCGAGCTGCCCCCCGACCGACCCAACGTCATCCGCACCTGGCGGCCCATGGTCGACCACGCCAACGGACCCTGGTACCACGGCCTCAAGGTGTGGTTCCCGGAACGCGGACGGACCTACACCATCCGCCGCGTCAACGAGGTCGGCGGCGGCCACGGCGGTGACCTCGCCGAGCTGGTCGAGGACGTCAACCTCGCCGACGACGGCATCCGCCCCGGCGACTGGTATGTCATCTACGCCGTGCAGCCGGGCCTGCGCGTCAGCGTCGCCAACGACGCCGCCTGGCGGCGGGAACCCGCCGACGGCTGGCAGCAGTTCAGCCTGCGGGCCGCCGGAACGACCACGGTGACGGCACCCGCACTGGCGCCGGGCGGCAGCTACCAGATCCCCGGCCAGCCGTGGCGGGACCTCCCCGCCGGCGCGACGCTGACCGTCACCGCCACCTCCGACGAGGCCACGCAGGTGCTCGTCGGCCGACCGGCCTGGCTCACTCTCGCCGACGACGCCGCGCCCCGCGTGGTCGACCTCAGCCTCGACGGCCAGCCGGTGGACCCGGCCAAGGCCCACGACCTGGGCTGGATCGCGCCGCCAAAGCAGGCCCGCGTCGTCCTCCAGGACGCCGAGAACCCCCTCGCCGAGGGCTCCCTGGAGGTCGCCCTCGACGGCAAGGCCCTGCCCGCCGACGTCGCCACCGCCGCCTTCTCCCCCGATCGACGCGCCGTCACCGTCACCATCGACCTCGCCAAGGCCACCGCCGATGAGCCCCACCAGCCCCGCCGACAGACCCTCACCGTCGCCGTCAGCGACCAGGCCGTGGCCCGACACACGACCCGCGTCAGCCTCTCCTACCTCGCCCAGGCACCCCTCGACCCCAACGCCGTCTACATCAGCGACCTCCGCCGCGTCAGGGCCTTCGCCCATGGCGGACCGACCTTCGACCGCGATTACATCGGCGACGTCGCCGCCATCGGCAGCCGAGTCTACCCAAAGGGCGTCATGGTCTGCCCCGAGGTCAGCCCCGAGGGCGCCCACGGCGAGCTGGTCGTGGAACTCCCCGAGGGCGGCCCGCGCCGACTGCATACCGATGTCGGCATCGAAGAAAGCGCCAAGGGCAACGGCAGTGCCGTGTTCATCGTGCAGACCGGCAACAGCCCGGAGGGGCCCTGGGAGACCCTTGCCACCTCGCCGACCCTGCGCGGCGGCAACGACGCCCTGACCCTCCAGGTCGACCTCGGCACCGCACGCTTCCTGCGACTGGTCACCACCGACGCCGGCGACGGCATCAACTCCGACCACGCCTTCTGGGGCAACGCCAGGCTCCTCCCAGCGCCGCCCGCGGCGCCGGGCAACTAGGCCCGCGGCGCCCACGGGAAGCCGAGCCGAGGCTCGGCGGCCCCGAGAAGAGCGCCACTCGGCTCGTGGCGCCTACTCGCCGCCCACGGCGCCGGGCAAGTAGGCCCGCGGCGCCCACGGGAAGCCGAGCCGAGGCTCGGCGGCTCCGAGAAGAGCG
>JAAYZO010000376.1 GCA_012514865.1 Lentisphaerota bacterium
GACGAGCTGAAGGCCAGGCTGCGCGCCGAGGGCCTCTTCGACGAGGAGCGCAAGCGCCCCCTGCCGCTGCTGCCGCGCTGTGTCGGCCTGGTGACCTCGCCCGAGGGCGCCGCGATACGCGACTTCCTGCGGCTCCTGACGCAGCGCTACGCCGGCATCCGCGTGCGGCTGGTGCCGGTGCCCGTGCAGGGCCCCGACGCGGCGCCGCAGATCGCGGCGGCGGTGCGCTATCTGAGCGACACGCGTGCCTGCGATGTCGTCGTGGTCACCCGCGGCGGCGGCAGTCTGGAGGACCTCTGGGCCTTCAACGAGGAGGTCGTGGCCCGGGCCGTGGCGGCCTGCAGGATGCCGGTGATCAGCGCGGTCGGCCACGAGCGCGATTTCACCATCTGCGACTTCGTGGCGGACGAGCGTGCCGCCACGCCCTCGGCGGCGGCGGAGAGGGTCAGCGCGGCGCGGGCCGACCTGCTGGCGCATCTGGCGCAGAGCCGGGTGCGGCTGAAGCAGGGCCTGCTGCTGCGTCTGTCGCGTCAGCGCGAACGCCTGCAGCGGCTCCTGTCGAGCCGTGTGCTGCACGAGCCGGCGGCCGCGGTGCGGGTCAGCGCGCAGCGCGTCGACGAGCTGACGACGCGCCTGGCGCATGCCCTGGAGCGCCGTGCCGAGCGGTCGCGGTCGCGTCACCAGGCCGTGGCCGGCCGTCTCGAGGCGCTGAGCCCGCGCCGGGTGCTGTCGCGCGGCTATGCCATTCTGCTTGACGACGATGGGCGGGCGCTGCGGCAGTCGTCGCAGGCGGTTCCCGGCGGGCATCTGCGGGGCCTGCTGCACGAGGGCGCCCTCGACCTGCGTGTCGAAGGCCTGGCCGCCGACGGCGGTCAAGGAGGATCGCCATGAGTACCGAGAAGACCACGAGTTTTGAAGCGGCCCTGGCCCGTCTCGAGCAGATCGTCGCCGATATGGAGGGCGGTCAACTGACCCTGGAACAGAGCCTCGAGCGCTTTGAGGAGGGCATGAAGCTGAGCCGCCTGTGCGCGACCCAGCTCGATACCATCGAGCGCCGTATCGAGGTCCTGGTACGCCAGGCCGACGGCACCCCGGGCTGGCAGGCGGCCGACGGCCTGCTGCCGGCCGACGACGCCGGCACCGCCCCGGCGAGCAAGCCGTGATGGCAGGATCCCACCTTGGGCGACAGCCGGAGCGCGGCGAGCAGGCAGGTTCACCGCGCTGCCGGTGAACCAGGTCCACGGGCGGCGCCGTGGACCTGCTCACGGCATCCTGGTTGCCGCCGGCGGCGCGTCAGGAGGCCATCGAGGAGGGCCTCGAAGCGGTCCACGTAGGCGTCGATGGTGAGGGCCTCGGCGCGGGCGCGGGCGGCGTTGCCGAGGGCCTTCCGGCGCTCGGGCTGGGTGGCCAGGAGCCGCACCGCGTCCCGCCACTGCATCACGATCTCGGCGTGGTTCCCGACCACGGGCAGGACCATGCCATCGCGGTCGGGCGTCAGCACCTCCGCCGAGCCGTTGCGGTCGCTCGAGACCACCGGCAGGCCGCAGGCGAGGGCCTCCAGGACGACATTGGCGCAGGCGTCGTAGAGGGTCGGGTGCACGAGGGCATCGGCGGCCTGGTAGATCGCCTCCGGGGTGCCGGAGGCGCCGGCGTAGACCAGCCACGGCGCCGGCCGGGCCGGCGCGTGGCGACCGAGGAGGACCAGGCGGGCCTGCGGGCAGTCGCGGTGCAGGGCGCTGAAGACCTCGGCGAGGAGTGGGAAGCCCTTGAGGCGGAGGTTGTGCGCCACCAGGAGGAAGGCCACCGCCTCGGGCTCCAGGCCGAGGCGCCGGCGCGCCTCGGCACGGCCCTCGCCGCCCGCATGGAAGCGCTCGATGTCGACGCCGTTGTGCAGGACATGCACGCGCTCCGGCGGCAGCCC
>JAAYZO010000377.1 GCA_012514865.1 Lentisphaerota bacterium
ACGCCCTGCCGACGCTGCCCGCTCTGTCAGGAACGCACCCAGACCGTCTTCGGTGAAGGCCCCGCCGACGCCGAACTCATGTTCATCGGCGAGGCACCCGGCCGCGATGAGGACCTCCAGGGCAGGCCCTTCGTCGGCGCCGCCGGGCAGCTCCTCACCCGCATGATCGAGGCCATGCAGTTCAGCCGCGACGAGGTCTACATCGCCAACATCGTCAAGTGCCGACCGCCCCGGAATCGCGTCCCCGACCCGGCCGAGGCGGCGGCCTGCCTGCCTTACCTGCGCCGCCAGATTGCCCTCATCCGCCCGAAGGTCATCGTCACCCTCGGCGCCACGCCCCTGCTCTACCTCCTGGGCAAGACCGGCATCACCCGCGTCCGCGGCCAGTGGGCCGAGATCGATGGCATACCGACCCTGCCGACCTACCACCCGGCCTTCCTGCTGCGCGCGCCCGAGCGCAAGGCCGAGGTCTGGGAGGACCTCAAGGCGGTCATGGTACGCCTCGGACGCGACCCCGCAGCGACACCGCGCCGGCGCCCGGAGCGCCCGGTGCCGGAAGGACCCACGGATCGGCCGGAGACGGACCGGGCGCAGGCGGCAGCGCCCGGCTCAGGCAGCCCACACCCGACACCTGCCGCAGGAGATCAGCACTCGCCATGAAGTCGCCACTCGCCCTGCTCGGTGGACCCAAGGCCGTCGTCACACCCGTCGCCGATACCTTCGCCTGGCCAATCATCTCGCCCGCGGCCGAAGAGGCCGCCCTCGCCGTCCTGCGCCGCGGCGCCATGTCCGGCACCGACGTCTCGCAGGAGTTCGAGAAAGAGTACGCCGCCTGGCAGGGCACCCGCTACGCCCTCGCCCACAGCAGCGGCACCGCCGCCATCGAGGGCGCCCTCTACGGCTGCGGCGTGCGCCAGGGCGACGAGATCATCGCGCCCAGCCTGACCTACTGGGCCAGCGCCCTGCCCGCCTTCAACCTCAAGGCTACCGTCGTCTTCGGCGAGGTCCAGCCCGACACCCTCTGCCTCGACCCGGCCGACATCGAGAAGCGCATCACCCCGCGCACCAAGGTGATCGTCGTGGTCCACTACTGCGGCTACCCGGCCGACATGGACCCGATCCTCGCCATCGCCCGGCGCCATGGCATCAAGGTCCTGGAGGACGTCTCGCACGCCCACGGCGGCTTCTACAAGGGCCGCAAGCTGGGCAGCATCGGCGACGTGGCGGCGATGTCGCTGATGAGCGGCAAGGCCCTGGCCATCGGCGAGGGCGGCATGCTGGCCACCAACGACCGCGACATCTACGAGCACGCCATCGCCTGGGGCCACTACGAGCGCTATGGCAGCGCCATCGAGAACGCCTGGCTGAAGGAGTTCGCCGGCCTGCCGCTCGGCGGCCATAAGTACCGCATGCACCAGGTCAGCTCGGCCGTCGGCCGGGTGCAGCTCCGCGAGTACGACGCCCGCAACCGCGAGATCCTGCAGGCCATGAATGCCTTCTGGGACCTCCTCGAGGGCGTCCCCGGCCTGAAGGCCCACCGCCCCGTCAAGGGCTCCGGCAGCGAGATGGGCGGATGGTACGCCGCGCACGGCCTCTACCGCCCGGAAGACCTCGGCGGACTCTCGATCACGCGCTTCTGCGAGGCGGTCTGCGCCGAGGGCGTGTCCTGCCACGCCGGCTGCAACCGCCCGATGCACCTGCACCCGCTGTTCAACACCTGCGACGTCTACGGCGACGGCCGGCCCACCCGCCTCGCCAGCCCGGACCACGACCCGCGCCAGCCGGCCGGGTCACTCCCGGTGACCGAGGCGATGAACTCGCGGGTGTACAGCATTCCGTGGTTCAAGTACAACCGCCCGGCCATCATCGCCGAGCACGCCGCCGCCTACCGCAAGGTCGCCGAGAACTACAAGGACCTCCTCGCCGCCGACCCCGGCAATCCCTCGGCTCTCGGCGGCTGGCACTTCTTCACGCACCGCTGACGCCGCCGCGACGGCGCTGGCCCGCTCCGGGGTCGACCACGGCCGACAGGAGCGGGTCCGCGCCGGCGGCGCCGCGATGGCAGCGCTTGGCGTGTTCGACCAGGAGGGCATGCCACTCCTGGTAGACCTCCACGCGGCACGGCAGTCCTGCCACGCACCATGCCTTGATCTGGTCGTAGTTGGCGCGCTCCGCCAGCAGCCCCAGCGCGCCGAGGATGCGCCGGGTGTAGGCATCGACGACCATCTCCTTCTGGCCGAAGGCATAGAGGCGGATGCTGTCGGCGGTCTCCGGTCCGATGCCCCAGACGCCGAGCAGCTCGTCGCGGCCGGGTGTGCGCCCGCCGAGGCGCTGCCAGAAGACCGCCAGATCGCGGAGCTTCCGCGCCTTGACGCGGTAGTAGCCGCTCGGCCGGATGGCGGTCTCGAGGGCGTCGTCGTCGAGATCGAGCAGTGCCGCGGGGTCGATGGCGCCGCGGGCCTGGAGCGCCTGCAGAGCCCGCTCGACATTCGGCCAGGCCGTATTCTGCGTCAGCACCGCGCCCACCGCAATCTCGAAACGCTGCGCGTCGTCGTGCGGGTAGCTGTAGTCGCCGGGGTGGTACCCGCGCAGCGAGCCGCTGGCGGTCGGGTTGGCGCCGCGGACCGCCAGCAGCGGCCACCAGCCCTGCGGGCCGTAGGCCCCCAGGAGCGCCGCGTAGATCGCCTC
>JAAYZO010000378.1 GCA_012514865.1 Lentisphaerota bacterium
GGGCCGCGAGGCCCTGGCGGTCCTGGCGCCCGCGGCCGTCGGCACGGCGGTCGCCATGTCCGCGATGCCGGAGCCGCAGGCCGTACCAGCCCAGGGAGGATATGCACGATGACCTGCCGCAATCGCCGCTGGATGACGACGTGGTCGTTCCTGGCAGTGCTGTTCCTTGGTCTCTCGCAATGCGAAGGCCGCCTGGGCCAGTTGCCGAGCGGCCGTGACCTCGCCCTGCTCCTGCGTCTGCATGGGGTCCTCGCGCTGGTGCCGGCGGCCTGCCACGCCGGCGCCTGGCTGTCGCGGCCGGACCCGGCCGAGACCGACCCGGACCCCGCGGACCCCGGCCCGCCGACCTGAGCGGCGGCGCCGACCGGCGACCGACGCGCGGGGGCGCAGCCGGGTCCGTCAGACGAGCGGGGCCCGGCCTGCCATGGCAGACCGGGCCCCGTGGGATGCGTCGCGTGCCTTGATCAGAACTTGTAGATCACGTCGAGCTGGGTCTGGGTCACGCCCAGGCCGTCGTTGCCGCTGTCGGTGTCGAGCGGGTCGACGAGGAACAGCGTGCCGCGCAGCTCGCAGTTCTTGCTGAGGGCATAGCCCAGGGAGAAGACATGGCCCTCGGCGTTGAGGGCGCCATCCGGGAGGCCGGCGCCGAAGTCGCTGTCGGCGAAGAACCACGGCACCGAGTCGCCCTCGATGCGGGCGTAGGCGTAGCTCGCCTTGAACTTCTGCCAGCCGACCTCGAGGCCGAGGCTCCAGGCGCTGTCGTTGGCGCTGGAGCGGTAGTTGCCGCCGGGCTGGTAGGAGAGCTGGCTGAAGTCGCTGTCGACACCGACGTTGGTGAGGAACTCGCCATAGACCTTCGCCTTGACCGCGTCGGCCAGGGTGGTACCGGCCTCGGCGTAGAGCTGGGCGATGCGGTAGCTGTAGTCGTCGTTGCTTTCGCCGAAGGTGTACTCGCTGGTCTCGCTGTCACCGGCGTAGAGCCCGAGGGCGACCTTGGCGTTGCTGCGCTCGTTCGACCACGTGAGGCCCGCCTGCGCCGCCACCATGTTGGCCGTGGACTGGTCCGCCGAGCCGGTCACCCGCGTGTCGCTGCGCAGATTGTACGCGCCGAGGGTCCCGAAGAAGGCCGCGCGGCTGTACTGCAGCGAGAGCCCCGTCGGGCGAAGATCGCCGTCGAACATCGCGAAGCTCGACAGGAACGGGTTCTTCTGCTGACCGAGCGTCAGCGTCAGGCCCTCCAGGGAATCGGTGAAGGTGTGCTTCGCGTAGGCGTAGTCGAGGTAGACGTCACCCGACTCCCAGACCGAGCCCTTGTTCCAACTGTCGTTGGCGCTGTTGCCGCTGCTGCTGCCGTACTCCATGCCGATGCCGACTTCCCAGTTCTCTTCCTTGTTGGTCCAGACACCGCCAAGGCGGGCGCGGTGACGGAAGCGGTCATACTTGCGCACCCCGTCGCGGCCGCTGTCGCTATCGCCGTCGAGGTCGGCGTACTCGTAGCGCAGGCGCAGGTCGCCGGTGAGCCTCAGGCCGTCGATGCCCTTGCCGAGGGTCAGGCCCGGCCCGGCCTGGTCCTTCATCGCCGTCTCGACCTCCTGTTTGACCAGGGCATTGACCTGCTCCTGGGTCATCCCGGTCGTCGCTGCCTGCGGCACCTGCGCCCGCAGGGTCTCGATGACCTGCTGCTGCGCCTGGACCTGCTGCTGCAGCGCCTGGAGCTGCTGGAGGATCTCCGCGGTGCTCGGTTCGGCGGCGAAGCCGACCGGCAGGGCCGCACAGGCCGCGAGGGTGAGCCAACGTCTCTTCATGGTGGTCCTTTCTTCTGCCATTGCGTTTCCCTTGGTTTCCTCGTTACAGGCGGCCGAGTGCCGCCGAATGCCTGGTTTGCGAAGACCCGGACCAGCCTGCACCGAGGCCGCGCTCCCGGTCAACGCTCCTTAGATTAGGCCGCCCGGGCAAGGCGCCCGTGAGCGCCGTGTGAGGCGGGGTTTCGGGAAGGTTAGAAGAGGATGAGGGACACGAGGGACACGAGGGACACGGGGGAGAAGAGGGAGAAGAACGCTCAACGCCCAACGCTCAACGCCCAACGCCCAACGCTCAACGCCGGATGGGGAGGAACGCCCAAC
>JAAYZO010000379.1 GCA_012514865.1 Lentisphaerota bacterium
GCCTCGGGCACCAGCCGTGCCAGGCGCACGCCCTCGATCAGCCGCGCCAGGAAGTGGCGGTCCAGCCGCGTCGTCGCCGGCAGGGTCGCGTCTTCACTCAGGCCGCTGCCCAGGACGACGATCCAGGGCTGCCGCGGCGGCTCGACCGTCAGGCGCGCGACGACCTCGGCCGCCGGGGGCGGACGGTATCGCCACTCCAGACGACGCAACAGCGCCCCGCCGGGTATGCCATAGCCCGCCGCCACCAGCACCACGACCCCGACCACGGCCAGGACGACGCCAGAACGACGCCGCCGCCGAGCGGCCAGGAGCGCCACGCCTGCCAACAGCAGCAACAGGCCCAGCGGTACCGGAAAGAGCAGCCTCGAGACCAGCTTCTTGAGGACGTAGCCGAGCATGGCTCAGTCGAGTTCGCTGAGGAAGCTCTGGGCTTCCTCGATGCAGCGGTTCATGTCCTCGAGGAGCCGGCCGACATCCTGCTCGATGCTGCCGACCTCGCCCTGGAGGGCCCCGACGGCCTGGGCGTTCAGGTTGTGCTTGAGGACCAGGACGTAGTCCCTGACCTTGGTCAGGGCCGGCTCCAGGCGGCTCTCGGAGCGCTCCATGGCCTGCTGCAGGGCCGCGAAGCGCCGCTGCGAGTCCCGCAACGCCGCCTCGCTCTGCGAGCGCAGCGAGGCATTGGAGATCTGCCCGATCTCGCTCTGCCACTCGCGGAACATGTCGTCGCCGATGCGGTTGACGGTCTTGATGCGTTCGCGGATGCCGTCGGCACGCCCGGCGCAGTCCTGGTAGTCGCCTTCGAGTTTGCGGTAGACCGACTCGAGCTTGCCGCCGTCGTAGCCGGTCAGCTCCTTGATGCGGGTAAGGACGTCCTTGAACTCCTCGGCGGCCGCGGTCTGCTCTTCCTGGACCTTCTCGACCTGGCGGCGCAGGAGGTGGCGCTTCTCGATGCCGATCTTGTCATAGGCCGCGTAATAGAGGGACTGACAGCCGCAGAGGAGGAGGCAGAGGGCCAGGCTCAGCGGGATCAGGCGGCAGAGCGACGATGACATGGCAGAGTTTCTCCGATGGGTCGACCCTTGACGCAACCACCCCAGACCATAGGCGCCCAAGCCAGCCGCGTCAACGCACCCGCCGGCCGCCCGCCCGGCGCTTGCAGGCGCCCGCCAACGACCGATGGTATCAGCGTGCGGCCGTGACGTCTGACGCCGCACCCCCTTTCGGAGGGAAGGGAGGTCTGACCGGTCTGACCGGTCTGACCGGTCGGCACCCCGGTGACTCACGGGTCTGGGCGCCGGGCGGTCAGTCAGGGCCCCTGCTCGGCGAACTCGAAGCACTCGTAGACCTCGATGCGGGCCTTGGCGGGGTCCTGCCAGGCGTTCGGGGGGGCGCCGGCGCGCCGGCAGAGGGCGTTCAGGAAGCTCTCCTTGTTCGGCGCCTCGGCCCAGACCTGGGGGAGGAAGGTCGAGCGCTGGCGGTCCTCGAAGGTAAACAGCACCCCGTGGACGCCGGGCCTGAGCTGGTTGAGGAGTTCCTGGGGTGTCGTCCACTCGAGGCGTCGCGGCGGAGTCAGCACGGTGATGGCGAGGGTCACTCCGGGGAGTTCATCGAGGGTCAGGGCGGCGAAGTGCTTGTCCTCGGTGGCGACGGCGATGGCGTGGCGCTGGACGGTGGCGGCGAGGGGGTCTTTGGCGGCGATTGAGCCGACGGTGCCGCGTCGGGCGCCGTTCTGGTTCAGGGTCACGAAGCATCCGCCGGGTTCGAGGAGCCGGTCCGAGTAGAGCGGCACCTCGGGGAGGTCCTCGCCCTTGAGTTTGGCGAGGATGGTACGGCGCGCCAGGCTGAGGAGGACCTGCTGTTCGGGGCGGTTCAGGGGCTGGCCGCGGTAGGCCGGATCTGCGGCGGCGCGGTAGGCCTCGGCGAAGGCGGCCTTGGTCTCGGGGTCCTTCCAGTCGGCCAGGGCGGCGCGGGCCAGGAGGTCGAGGCGGTTGGGGTCGTCGACGAGGATCGCCGAGACGCTGCTGCCGCCATCGGGGGCGGTGTCGTGGGCGGCCAGGAGGGGCTTCCAGCCCATGGTCATGGCCATGGCCCGCAGGGCCCGCAGGGTTGCCGGACGGGCCGGCGCGGCGCCGCCGGGGGTGGTCTCGGCAAGGCTGAACAGGTCCTCGAGGGCGGCGGGTGCGAGGCCATCCGGGGCCACGATGACCAGGGCGGTGTGTTCCTGTCGCACCCACGGCAGCAGGGCTTCGGCAAGGCGGTCGGCGTCGGCGGCGCGGCCGGCTCCCACGGGCAGGATCTGGAAGGGGCGCTGCAGGCGGCGCTGGACGAGGGGCAGGACCGACGCCAGGGCCTGGTCGAAGCGCCCCCCGGACGGGGCCGTCCCGGCGCCGGTGGCCTCGCGGCACAGCGCCATGGCCTCGAGGTCGACCGCGAGCGGCCCGAGGGGCGTGCGCAGGCTGGACCACTCCGGCAGCACGATGCCGTCGGGCGAGTCGACCTCGGCGAGGAGCACGACGCGGTCGATCCCGCGCGGGCAGCGCGCCACGGCCTGCCCGGCGACGCGCCCGGCGGCGCCCTGCGTCACCGCCGGCACGAGCAGGATACGGCTCAGCGCCGACGGGGCGGTCGCCGGTGTCTCGAGGAAGCCGTCGACGAGCTGCTGAACCGCCTCAGCGGACTCCTGGCCGTGCAGGGTGCCGCTGAGGACCGCCAGCATGGCGGCCAGGGCAAGGACGCCGGCGCGGCGGCGGCGCGGTCGCGGCGCGGCCCCGGGGGCGGCCGCGTCGGGCATTGTCGCGGCAGGACCGATCGAGCGGCAACGTCGCGCCTCGGGACCCGCGTGGCTGTGCATGGGCGTCGTGTCCTCACCTGGCATGGCCCCGGCGGGTGCGGCGGCAGCCGCGGCCGGCCGGAACTCGCCGACAGCTTCAGGACGGCTGGGTCACCGCCACCCGCGCCGCGACCGCATCGCCGACGTCGCCGGTGCTGGCGCGGCCGCCGAGATCCGGAGTCAGGACGCGGCCCTCCCGGACGACATCGGCGACGGCATTCTCGAGGATAGCGCCGGCCTCGCCTTCGCCGAGGAAGTTGAGCATCAGTCCGGCGCTGCGGACGGCCGCCATGGGGTTGGCGATGCCCTTGCCGGCGATGTCGGGGGCGGAGCCGTGGACGGGCTCGAAGAGGCTGGGGTAGATACGTTCCGGGTTGATGTTGGCGCTGGCGGCCAGGCCGAGGCTCCCGACCAGGGCTCCGGCGAGGTCGCTGAGGATATCGCCGAAGAGGTTCGAGGCCACCACCACATCGAAGCGTTCCGGAGTACGGACGAAATGCATGGCCAGGGCGTCGACGTGGACCTTCTCGCTGACGACGTCGGGGTAGTCCGGGGCCACGGCGGCGAGGACGCGGTCCCACATGACCATGCTGTAGTTGAGGGCATTGGACTTGGTGGCCATGGTCAGGCGGTGCCGGCGCTGGCGTGCCAGATCGAAGCCGTAGCGCAGGATGCGCTCGACGCCCTTGCGGGTGTGGATCGCGGTCTGGACGCTGACCTCGTCGGGGGTGTTGACGCGGAAGTGCCCGCCGGTGGCGGTGTACTCGCCCTCGGAGTTCTCGCGCACGACCATGAGGTCGATGTCACCGGGGCCCTTGCCTGCCAGGGGCGTGGTGGCGCCCTCGAGCAGGGTGGCGGGTCGCAGGCAGACGTACTGGTCGAAGGCCTGGCGCATGCGGATCAGGGGCACCAGGCAGATGTGATCGGGGACCACGCTCGGCATGCCCAGGGCGCCGAGGAAGACGGCGTCGAACGGCCGCAGGATGTCGAGGAAATCCGCCGGCGCCACATGGCCGCCGTGCGCGGTCGACCAGGCGCTGCCCCACGGCAGTTCGGTCGTCTTCAGACGGAAACCGCAGCGCGCCTCGACAGCCCGCAGGGCCTTGAGGGCTTCCGTGGTCACTTCGATGCCAATGCCGTCACCGGCGTAGACCGCAATGCGATACTCTCTCATGGACCAGACTCGCTCCTTGTGCTAAGGCGCTGCCGCGCTGAGCCGCCAGGGCCGTCACGCGCCGCCCGCTGAGACGCTCGTAGGCCGGAATCACGCTGAGGCAGTCGCCGCGGGGCGGCTGCGCATCGCGCGAAATGTAGTCCCGGAGCGCAGTGACCGCAACAGCCGCACCGCTTGCTCAGGCTTGACGTTCGATGCGTCGGAGCGTCGTAAGGTGCCGTCCGGCGCGGGCTGCCGCAGGCAGGATGGCGGCCGGGTCTTCGGTCACCGGCCTTCGCTCCCCAGGCTGGATCATCTGCGACGCAGGGACGCTTCGCTGCACCATCCGCACGCGTCACACGACGCCAGAAAGCACCTTTCGACATAGGGCCGTGGGTGCGCCGCGGTCTCGGGTCTGAAAGAGAGGGATCGCAGAGCCGGACAGCGCGGCCGGCTTCGCGAGCCATCCAGGCTACAGCGTCGCCACCAGGTTCGGTACGCGCAGGGTGCCACTCAGGAGCGGGTCGCCGGTGTCGGTCATCCAGGCGATGAGCCTGGCCTTGAGGTCGGCCTGGATATCGGCGCAGGCGGGGTCCTTCCAGA
>JAAYZO010000380.1 GCA_012514865.1 Lentisphaerota bacterium
GCACGACATCGACGAGCTGACCGGCGGCATGCGCATGGGGCAGTTCATCGTAATCGCGGGGCGGCCTGGCCACGGGAAGACCACCCTGGGCGCACAGGTCGCGCGCAACGTCTCCCACCAGGGCATCGCGACGGAGATCTTCTCCCTGGAGATGCCGAAGGAGGAACTGGGGCAGCGCAACGCGTCGGCTGAGACCGGCATCCCCTTCGAGGACATCCGGGACGGACGGGTGGACGCCGAGGCGATCGACCGGCTGATCGAGTATGACGCCAGCCAGGCCGAGTACCCCATGACGGTCGACGACGACCCGGGTCAGACGCTCGGAGAGATCGCGCTGAAGGTGCGCAAGTCGGCCCGGGAGAAGGGTGCAAAGGTCTTCGTCATCGACTACCTCCAGCTCGTGAAGCCGGACAAGCCGACCGGCAACCCGACGGTGGACGTGGCGATCGTCTCGGAGGGGCTGCGTAGGTTGGCCCGTACGCTCCGCGTGATCATCATCGCGCTGGCGCAGCTCAACCGTGAGTCGGCGAGCCGGGACGACGGCAAGCCGAAGTTGACCGACCTGCGCCAGTCCGGCCAGATCGAGCAGGATGCCAACCTGGTGATCCTGGTCCACCTGCCGTTCAAGATCGACCCTGACACGGCACGCGGCAAGGAAGCGGACATCATCCTGGCCAAGAACCGTGGTGGCAAGACGGCCGAGCGCGTCATGCTCTTCGACGGCGCCCACAGCCGGTTCCTCAACCCGTCCGACGTGCTTCCGAGGATGGCCTCATGATCACCGGAGAGTTCCTGGTCTGTGACGACCTCGGCCCCCTCGGGCGTCTGGTTCCACCGGGTGAGCTGTTCGTGATGGAGCCCAGGGACGTGAACCTGGTCATCGCGGAACGGAAGTGGATCAGCGGAAAGTACCTGGAGGCGGACGAGAAGGCCGAGCAGTACCGGAAGCGCCTGAAGACGGCACACCTGCGTGGGCGGCGCGACGCGATCCGCGAGTGGTTCGACATCTGGACCATCGAGGCGGCGAAGTACTCCGTCTGTGACGGCTGGCTGCTGGCGGTCGTCGGCCTTCTGGAGATGGGCAAGCAGCAGGCGATGAACGTTCCGAAGAACTTCAGCTACAACGGCTACGGGCCGATCAGGGAGCTGACCAAGAAGGTGGTCAACGCCACCGACGAGGAGATCATCAACGGCGCCCGGTTTCGGGTGTCGTAACGGAGAGGGGAAACGTGAGTTACGAGAAGATCGCTCGAATGCCCGAGTACCAGAAGGTGGTCGAATCGCTCGACGCCTTCCGGCGGGCGCTAGAGGATGCGGGATCTTCAATGCTGGACGATTTCGCCAGCATCACCCTGTTCGCCGCTGGTTCGGCCGCATATCGGGACATGTGCCCCGAGTGCAAGGACCCGCACGCCGTCTACGCCCCGCACGAGGTGCTTCCGGACGGCCAGAAGGGCGTGCAGTGCGGTTACCTGTGCCGCCGGGGACACCGCTGGAGCTGCGCCTGGGCGCGCAGGGCCTGAAGGAGCGCGAAGGCCAGGCGCCCGTCATCCGGCGGGTGGCCTGGCCTCACTTCCAGCCCCTCCTGGGGCGGCA
>JAAYZO010000381.1 GCA_012514865.1 Lentisphaerota bacterium
AGCTGCGGGCAGCGCAGGAGCATGGCCAGCGCCCAGGTGTCGTCGATGTCGTCGCCGATGTCGGTGTCCAGAATGACCGGCAAACGGTGCGGGATGTCGTCGGATGCGCGCG
Source organism: Lentisphaerota bacterium (assembly GCA_012514865.1). GTDB lineage: Bacteria > Verrucomicrobiota > Lentisphaeria > Oligosphaerales > JAFGRS01 > JAGVUW01. Next base: position 113 of record JAAYZO010000381.1, read on the forward strand.
GCGCGCTGGCGGATGCGAGTGTCATGGCCCGGTCTCCTCGTGGGGGCGGCGCAGCGTCGACCATAGACCCTCCGCGGGTGCCGTCAAGGCCCGCCGCGGCAGGCGCCATACCGGTGTTGAGATCCGCGCAGCGCCCATCCTGGAGGGATGGCAGATCGTAGCCGGGGGTCGCGCGCAGCCCGACCCCCGGAAGGGCGAACCCACGCACCGTGCACCCTGAAGGGGTGCCAGAACCGTAGCCCGGATCAACCCCGTCAGGCGCCGGGGCGGCAGAACGGCCCGAGTGGCGCTATGGTCTTCTCTGGCGGCGGCGACGCGACGCGTGCCGGCCGGCCGCACCCGGCGCGAGAGGAGGATCGGCATGATGGCCATGGCACCCCTGGACTACGGGCGGTCGTTCCTGATCGGCCGCAGCGAGTTCAACCAGGTCCGCTTCTGGGTCGAGTCGCGGACGCGCATCCTCGACGAGGACACCGGCGCCTGGGAGGACTACCTTCAGTGCGGCTCGTGCAAGAGCGAGGACACCTTCGCCGAACGCGACCTGTTCCATCCCGACAACTACGACTTCCTGCCCATCTTCGGGCCTGGGCGCGGCGTCATCTTCCGTCGCAAGGCCTGGCTGAATCCCAACTACCGCAGTTGTCCGGCCACGCCGGACATGTGGGGCGGCCCGATCCAGCACCTGGTCACACCGCCGGCCGAGGCGCTGTCGACCACGGAGGCGGTGCTGGCCGCGACGCACGCCTTCCGGCCCCTGGTGGCACAGACCGCTTTCCGCGACGCCGCGGCACGCCTGCAGGCCATCGTCGAGTACCCGATCAAGACGATGAACACCCACGCAGGGCGGCAGTGCTACCAGGTCGACACCGGCCCGGTGGCATGGCCGGACCTGTCGCGCTGGCGGTCGCAGTCCGTGGAGGCGATCGAGCTGGCCTTCGTCGCCTTCAACCGCGCCGACGCGGCCGAGGTCGTCATCGAGGGCCCGACCGCGGCGACGCCGCCCGGCGCGGCCGACGGCGGTGTGCGGGTGTACCACTACTCGCGCCGCCTGGCTCTGGTGGCGGAGAACCGCCTCTACGCCCTGGCCTGAGGGAGCCCCGGTGGCGGTTCGGAGCGGTTCGCCCGCACGGCCGCGCCCGGCGTCGCCAGCAGCAACGAAGGACCTCGCCATGCAGCGCCCGAACATCCTCTACCTGCACTCGCACGACACCGGCCGATTCATCCAGCCCTACGGCCACGCCGTGGCGACGCCGAATCTGCAGCGCCTGGCCGGCGAGGGCGTGCTCTTCCGGCAGGCCTTTACGGTCAACCCGACCTGTTCGCCGAGCCGGGCCTGCCTGCTCACCGGGCAGTGCGCCCACCGCAACGGCATGCTCGGCCTGGCCCACCGCGGCTTTGCCCTGAACGACTACCGGCAGCACCTCATCCATACCCTCCATGCGCAGGGCTACACCTCGGCCCTCGCCGGCGTCCAGCACATCGCCCACGGCCCGGACGCCTGGCAGACCATCGGCTACCGCCAGTGCCTCAGCCAGGACAGCCGCTCTCCCGAGACCGCCGCCATCGCCTGGCTCGAGCAGCCGCACCCGGAGCCCTTCTTCCTCTCAGTGGGCTTCGCCGACACGCACCGCGAGTTCCCCACCGAGACCCCCGACGACGACCCGCGCTGGTGCCTGCCACCGCCGCCGCTGCCCGACACCCCCGAGACACGCCTCGACATGGCGCGCTTCAAGACCAGCGCCCGGCGTCTCGATGCCAAAATGGGCGCCGTCCTGGATGCCCTCGAGCGCACCGGCCTGGCGGCGACGACCCTGGTCATCGCCACCACCGACCACGGCATCGCCTTCCCGCGCATGAAGTGCAACCTCCACGACAGCGGCACCGGCGTCATGCTCATCCTGCGCGGGCCGGGGCCGTTCGCCGGCGGCCGCGTCGTCGATGCCATGGTCAGCCACCTCGATCTCTTCCCGACCCTCTGCGAGTGGCTCGCCATCCCGGCGCCGCCCTGGCTCGAGGGCCGCTCGCTCCTGCCCCTCCTCGACGGCTCTGCCGCCGACATCCACGAGGCCATCCACACCGAGGTCAACTGGCACGCCGCCCTCGAGCCTATGCGCGGCGTCCGCACCCGGCGCTGGAAGTACATCCGGCGCTTCGACGGCCGCAGCCGGCCCGTCCTGCCGAACTGCGACGACAGCCCCAGCAAGAGTGTCTGGCTCGAACACCAATGGGCCCACCGCGGCGTCGACAGCGAGATGCTCTTCGACCTCGTCTACGACCCCAACGAAGCCCACAACCTGGTCAACGACGCGCGTTGCCAGGAGCCGCTCCAGGAGATGCGCGGCCGCCTGCAGGCCTGGATGGAGGCCACCGACGACCCCCTCCTGAAAGGCCCCCTGCGACCGCCGCCCGGCATCCGCGTCAACGACCCGGACGGCCTCTCGCCGCGCGAGACGCCCCAGCCGCCGCCCGCCTGAGGAGGGGCGTCGCGCCGGGGACATCGCGGCTGGCAATCCTGGCAAGCCGTCCGATATTGGCCGGAGAGCCTGGTGCGGCATCCGGCTGGCAGTGGCGGATGTCGTGGCGGAGTCCACTGCGAGTTCGGTGCGTGGGTCGCAACGCGACGCATGGCGGCGGTCCGGCGGGGCTGGTCTGTCGCCCACACCACAGAGGAGAGCAGAGCATGGATGCACATCGCCGTCAGGAGCTGATCCGCAACTGCAAGCCGCCGACCGTGTGGCGGGGCGAGCCGCATCTCGGCGGCTGGTACGGTGAGGAAGAGATCGAGGTCGTGGTCAAGACCATCCGTCAGTCGATGGACTGGACGGGCGACGGCTTCGGCTTCATCTGTGCCGAGATCGAGGGCTTCGAGAAGGCCTTCGCCAACTACTCCGGCACCCCGGATGCGGTCTCGATCAACGCGGCCGGTTCCGGTCTGGACATGGCCGTGATGTGCCTCGACCTCCAGCCCGGTGACGAGGTCATCGCCCCCTCGGTGAACTTCCGCGCCGCGCCGATGTCGATCATCGGCCAGGGCGGGCGGTTCGTCCCCGGCGAGATCGACCCGCGGACCTTCCAGCTCGACCCGGCCGACGTGGCAAAGAAGATCTCGCCGCGTACCCGCGCCATCCTGCCGACTCACATGAACGGCATGTCCGCGCCCATCGACGACTACCTCGAGATCGCCCGCAAGCACCCGCACCCCAAGTACGGCCCGGCGAAGGTCATCGGCGATGCCGCCCGTGCCTGCGGCGGTGGTTACAAGGGCCGCAAGATCGGCGCCAGCGAGTGGCTGACCGTCTTCAGCTTCCACACCATGAAGAACATGACCACCCTCGGCGAGGGCGGCATGATCACCTGCCACGACCCGGATATCGCCAAGCGCCTGCGCGCCCTGCGCCAGTTCGGCGGCACCGACTGCTGGGGCTCGAACTACAAGATGACGAAGGTCCAGGCCGCCGTCGGCATGGTGCAGCTCCGCAAGCTCGACAGCATGGTCGACAGCCGCCTGCGGCTGGCCCTGCGCCGCAACGAGCTCCTGGCGGATGTCCCGGAGCTGACCACGCCGTACATCCCGGCCGACGTCAAGCACACCTTCTACCTCTACACCATGCTGGTGCCGAAGGCGTGGGCCGGCAAGAAGCGCGATGCCCTCTGCGCCATCATGGGCGAGAAGTACCACGTCGGCTGCGTGGTCGCCAATCCGCCGGTGCACAGCACGGTGCCCTTCATCCGTCAGCACGTGGGCGCGATCGACCTGCCGGTCTCTGAGGAGATCGGCCAGCGGCTCTTCTGCGCCACCATCCACCCGTGCATGACCGACGAGCAGAACGAGTACCTCTGCGCTGCCCTGATCGAGGCCGTGGCGGAAGTCCGTAAGCTCTGATCACCGCAACACCCGCCGTGCGGCCGCGCCGCACGGCGGGCCAAGGAGTCGGGACGACATGGCGTCAGCACCGTCGTGGTCCGGCGCGGCCGGTGGCCGCCCGGCCTGTGTGGGCCTCGTCGCGATGGCGATGTCGCTCGGAGCCCTGAGTCAGCCGCTCCAGGCGCAGGAGGAGGCCGCGGCGGC
>JAAYZO010000382.1 GCA_012514865.1 Lentisphaerota bacterium
AGCGGGTAGATCCGCGTCGGGCCGCCCGGGAAGCCCGGCAGAGGACCGCGCACCACGGCGACGTCGTCGCGCTCGTTCGTGGTCAGGTCGAGACGCCGCAGGGTCAGGGTGCCGCCGCGCAGGGCGGTGCGGTTGACGAGGTAGTACAGCCAGCGGCCATCCGGGCTGATCGAGGGCCCCGTGGCGCCCGTCTCGGTGGTGACCGGCGTCAGCGACCCGCCCTGCTCGAGGTCACAGAGCAGATAGCGGTGCTCGGGGTCGTTCATGTCGCTCCCGTGCGCGTGCGCGGAACGGTGCACGAGGAAGCGTCGCGAGTCGGGCGTGAAGATCTGCGCTTCCATGTAGATGTGCGCGCTGGGCACCGCCTCGCAGGTCAACTGCCAGACCTCGAGGTTACCCCGTGCCTCCGGACTCAGCAGGTCGTCACGACGAATCATGGTGCCCGACTCCTTGACCAGGACTCTGGCGCGCCCGCCGGCCGCCGGCCGGCGGCGCCACCGCCACCGCTACCCGCACCACTGTCGGGCCGCAAACCGCCCGCGTCAACACGCCGCCGAGCCCGCCGGCGGGGTCGCCGAGCCGAGACTCGGCGACTCCGGAGAAGCGCCACTCGGCTCGTGGCGCCTACCCACGCCCCCCAGCCAGACAGGTCGCGCCCTCCCTGTGGCCCTCGCCTGCGTCGGCGAGGGGCGGGGAGAGTTGGGCTTTGGGCAGGCCATTGCCATCGAGACCTGTCGAGACCTGTCCACGCCCGCTCAAGTCGGCGTGGGGCGTTCGCCGTTCGGCAGGCCATTGCCATCGAGACCTGTCGAGACCTGTCGAAACCTGTCGACGCCCGCTCACGTCGGCGTGGGGCGTTCGCCGTTCGGCGGGCCATTGCCATCGAGACCTGTCGAGACCTGTCGAGACCTGTCGAAACCTGTCGACGCCCGCTCACGTCGGCGTGGGGCGTTCGCCGTTCGGCGTTCCCATCTCCCTGTCCATACTGTCCATACTGTCCACGCTGTCCACGCTGTCCACTGCCTGCCCGCCCCCGGCGGCCAAGCGTGACGCTTGGCCGTCGACTTGTCACGAGGGCGCGCCGTGCTAGAGTACCGCTTTGTAGTCTTGCTCTGCCCGCGTCGCGCTCCGGCGGGGTTGCCGGATAGCCGACCGAGCGGGCTCCCCACCGGCCGATCACGTCGACGCGTCTGCGAACGGGTGATGTGTTGTGTCCGGACGTGAAGCAGTCCGTGTCGCCGAACAGGAGCACTGCAGGCGATGAGAGAGTATGTCGCGCTGGTCATCGGGGCGATTCTGGTCAACAACTTCGTCCTGAACCGCTTTCTGGGCATCTGTCCGTTTCTAGGCGTCTCGAAGCGCATCGACACCGCCCTTGGCATGGGCGGCGCGGTGGTCTTCGTGATGACGTTGGCCAGCCTGTGCACCGCCATGGTGTACCGCCTGCTCCTGGTGCCTTTCGGCATCGAGTTCATGTCGACGATCGTCTTCATTCTGGTGATTGCGGCACTGGTGCAGGTCCTCGAGATCCTGATGCAGCTCTTCAGTCCGGGCCTGTACCGCGCCCTGGGCATCTACCTGCCCCTGATCACGACCAACTGTGCCGTTCTGGGTGTGGCGGTCCTCTCGGTCAAGAGCGACTACGGCATTCTCAAGACCACGGTCTTCGGCTGCGCCTCGGCAGTCGGTTTCAGCCTGGCGCTGGTGTTGTTTGCCAGCCTTCGTGAGAAGCTCGAACTGGCGCAGGTGCCGGTCTGCATGCGCGGCACGGCCATTGCCCTGGTGACCGCGGGGCTGCTGGCGATGGCATTTATGGGCTTCGCGGGTCTGGGTGGCTGAAGGTCCAGGCCGGGGGCGATGGCGCCTCCGACTGCAAGCAGGATACCGACATGAGTCCTCAGGTCGTACAGGCAATCTGGGCGGTGGTCTGGCTGCTGGTCGCCGGCGCGCTGTCCGGTCTGATCATCGGCGTCGTCGTCAAGGTCTTCGGGGCCGAGCCCGACCCGCGCCTGGAGGAAGTCGAGGGCCTCCTGCCGGGCGCCAACTGCGGCGCCTGCGGCTACGCCGGCTGTGCGGCCTTTGCGGCGGCCCTGGTCTCGGGCAAGGCCAAGGACCCGGGCGTCTGTCCCTCGAGCAACCCGGCGGCGGTGGCGCGCATCTGCGCCGTGCTCGGTCTGACCGCGTCGGAGCGCCAGCCGAAGGTCGCCGTGGTGATGTGCGGCGGTGACCGCGACCACGCCCAGGATGCGGCGCTCTACAACGGCGTCGCCGACTGCAAGGACGCGATGATGGTCGCCGGCGGCGCCAAGGGCTGCCGCTATGGCTGTCTGGGCCTGGCGACCTGCGCCCGGGCCTGCCCGTTCCAGGCCATCGAGATCACCCCCACCGGCATCGCCCTGGTCCACCCCGAGCGTTGCACCGGCTGCGGCAAGTGCGTCGCCTCCTGCCCGCGTCAGCTCATCCGCCTGGTGCCACGCCGGGCGACGGTCCACGTCCTCTGCAGCTCGCCGGCCAAGGGCCCGGTGAAGCGCGCCGTCTGCCAGCGTGCCTGCATCGCCTGCCGCAAGTGCGTCAAGGCCGCCGGCGAGGAGCACATGAGCATGAAGGGCTTCCTGGCCGTGGTGAACTACAACGACCCGCCGCCCGACAGCGTGGCAGCGGAGTGCCCGACGGGCTGCCTGGTGGCGGCCGGCGGCGGTGCCCGTACCGACGCAGAAGCCGAGGTGGCCCATGCCTAAACCCGTCTATTTCAGCGGCGGTGTGCACCCCCACGAGGGCAAGGCTCCGACGGCCGCGGCGCCGATTGCCGCGGCGCCGCTGCTGCCGCTCTACACGGTGCCGTTTCAGCAGCACATCGGCGCGCCGCCGAAGCCGGTGGTGGCCAAGGGCGACCGCGTCCTTCGCGGCCAGGTCCTGGCCGAGGCCAACGGCGTCGTCTCGGCGCCGGTGCACGCCCCGACCAGCGGTGTCGTGAAGGACATCGTCGACATCGCCAGTCCGATGGGTCGCCTCGGCCCGTCGGTGCTCCTCGAGGCGGATGGCCAGGACACGCCCGCCGAGCCGCTGGCGCCGATCGCCGCCTGGCAGGAGGCCGCTCCGGAGGCCCTGCGCCAGCGCATCGCCGAGGCCGGCATCGTCGGCATGGGCGGCGCCGCCTTCCCGGCTGCCGTGAAGCTCGCCCCGCCGCCCTCCAAGCGCATCGACACCCTCATCCTCAACGGCGTCGAGTGCGAGCCCTGCCTGACCGCCGACCACCGCCTCATGCTCGAGGCCCCGGAGCCGATCCTGACCGGCGCCCTGATCATGGCGCGCATCCTCGGCGTCAAGACCATCCTCGTCGGCATCGAACAGAACAAGCCCGACGCCATCGCCCTGCTCGGCGCCGCCGCGGCGCCGCTCGGCATCCAGGTGCAGGGCCTGCGCGTGCGCTACCCGCAGGGCGCCGAGAAGCAGCTCATCTACGCCCTCACCGGCCGCAAGGTCCCGACCGGCGGCCTGCCCATGGATGTCGGCGTCGTGGTGCAGAATGTCGGCACCTCCGCGGCCGTCGTGGCAGCCGTCCGCGAGGGCACGCCGCTGTACGAGCGCGTCACCACCATCACCGGCACGCCCGTCGCCAGCCCCGGCAACTGGCGCCTGCGCGTCGGGACCTCCTACGCCAAGGCCATCGAGCTGGCCGGCGGCATCACCGGCGACACTGCCAAGGTCATCTCCGGCGGTCCCATGATGGGCTTCTCGGTCTACGACCTCGAGACCCCGGTGATGAAGAACACCAGCGGCATCCTGCTGATGGCGCCGTCCGAAGTCAGCCAGTACCAGAGCCACGCCTGCATCCGCTGCGGGCGCTGCATCGACGCCTGCCCGATGCACATCATGGCCGAGGCCCTCAGCGTGCAGATCGAGAACGAACGCTACGACCTGGCCGAGCGCACCCGCGTGCTGGACTGCATCGAGTGCGGCTGCTGCGCCTACGCCTGCCCGGCCCACCGGCCCCTGGTGCAGCACATGCGGCGCGCCAAGCAGGAGGTCCTCGCCCGGCGACGCGCCCGTGAGGCCCAAGCCAAGCAGTGAGTCCGCGAGACGTGGAGTTGACGATGTCGGATACGGCTATCAGACTGCCAGACCCGCGACGCCTGGTGGTGAGCAGCTCGCCGCACGCACACAGCGGCGAGGACGTCCGCGCCATCATGCTGACGGTGGTCGTGGCGCTCCTCCCGGCCTGCCTGGCCGGTGTCTGGGTCTTCGGTCCGCGGGCCCTGCTGGTCCTGGCGGTCTGCAGCCTCAGCGCCGTGCTCACGGAGGCCGTCCTGGCGCGCCTGATGCAGCGCCCGGTGCGTCTCAGCGATGGCAGCGCCCTGCTCACCGGGATGCTCCTGGGCATGAATCTCAGCGCCGGCACGCCGCTGTGGATCAGCGCCATCGGCGGCGTCATCGCCATCGGCCTGGGCAAGATGATCTACGGCGGCCTCGGCTATAACCCCTTCAACCCCGCCCTGGTCGGCCGTGTCGCCCTGCTCCTGGCCTTCCCGAGTGCCCTGACCACCTGGGTCAAGCCCTGCGGCCCGGGCGGCTGGGCCGCCCCGGTCGACGGCATGACCGCGGCCACGCCGCTGGGTCAGTTCGCCATGGCCGGCGGCTGGATTCCGGAGCAGGTCCTGACCGTCGCCGGCAACCCGATCGGCCTGCGCGAGTGCTTCCTCGGCAACATCGGCGGCTGCCTCGGCGAGACCAGCGCCCTGGCCCTGCTCATCGGCGGGATCTTCCTCATCGCCCGACGCCTCATCCGCTGGCAGGTGCCCCTCGGCTTCATCGGCACCGTCGCCATCATCACCGCCATCGCCCACGCCGCCGCGCCCGACCGCTATGCGCCGGCCGCCTTCCACCTCCTCACCGGCGGGCTCTTCCTCGGAGCCTTCTTCATGGCCACCGATATGGTCACCTCGCCGATGGGACGCCTCGGCGGCCTCATCTTCGGCGTCGGCTGCGGCCTGATCACCTGCGTCATCCGCCTCTGGGGGAGCTACCCCGAGGGCGTCAGCTTCTCGATCCTCATCATGAATGCCCTCACCCCCCTGATCGACCGCTGGACGGCCGGCAAGCCCTTCGGCAGCGTCCCGGCCAAGGGAGCCGCGTCATGAAACAGACCGCCCGCCTGACCGTCGTGCTCGGCACGACCTGCCTCATCGCCTCCATCGTCCTCGCCGTGGGGAACCTCCTCACCGAGGTGCCCCGTCAGCAGGCCGAATCGCGCGAGCGCCAGCGCAACCTCCGCGTCGTCCTGCCGGAGTTCGCCAATGACCCCCTGCGCGATGCCGTGACGCTGACCACGCGTACCCCGGGAAACAGCGCCGACTCCACGGTGAGCTTCTACCCCGCCCGCGACGCCGAGCAGGGCGGACGCCTCATCGCCTTCGCCGCCGAGGCCACCTCGAGCCTCGGCTACGGCGGCGCGGTGACGGTCCTCGCCGGCGTCCAGCCCGACGGCACCCTCATGCAGGTCCTCGTCACCGGCCACTCGGAGACACCCGGCCTCGGCACCCGCGTCACCGACCGCACGCGCACCCGCTACCTCTGGGAGGCGTTCTCGAAGGACCTGCCCGCAGGCCTGGCGCCGTCGGTGTACCTCGACCAGTTCACCGGCCGCGCCGCCGCCGCCCTGGCCGGTCCCGACTTCCGCCTCGTCAAGAGCGCCGCCGAGGTCACCGACAGCAGCGTCCTGGCCATCAGCGGCGCCACCGTCAGCAGCCGCGCCGTCGCCGACGCGGTCCAGCAGATCTGCAGCGCCTTCAACCAGCACCGGCAGACCCTGACCCAGCCCTGAGAGCCACCCCCGGCCGCGCCTGGCCGGCGATGGGAGGATAGATCGATCATGAGCCTCTGGAAAGAGTTCAGCAAGGGCATCTGGGCCGAGAATCCGGTGCTGGTGCTGGTCCTGGGCATGTGCCCGACGCTGGCCGTCTCGAGCAGCGTCAAGAACGGCCTCGGCATGGGCCTGGCGACCACCTTCGTGCTGGTCGGCAGCAACGCCGTCATCTCGATGGTCCGCAACGTCATCCCGAAGAAGGTGCGTATCCCCTGCTACATCGTCATCATCGCGACCTTCGTGACCCTGGTCGACATGCTGATGAAGGCGTACGCCCCGGCCGAGCTGAACAATGCCCTGGGCATCTTCATTCCCCTGATCGTGGTCAACTGCATCGTCCTGGGCCGGGCCGAGGCCTTCGCCTCGAAGAACGGCATCGTGGCATCGGCGATGGATGGACTCGGGATGGGCGTTGGCTTCGCCTGCGCCCTGATGGCCC
>JAAYZO010000383.1 GCA_012514865.1 Lentisphaerota bacterium
CGGGCCGCGCCGGTCGAACTCGATACGCCCAAACCGGGCGGGCTCGCGGTAGCCGATCTGGACCGGCGCCCAGCTCCCGAGCAGGGCCGTATCCCAGGCGCAGTTCAGGCAGAGGTTGGCGCCCCAGACGGCGCCGTCCGCGGGGGCCGTGACGCCGAGGTCGGCAAAGGGCAGCCTCACCTCGGCGTGCCACTGGCCGGCCTCGGCGCTGCCGGCAGCCTGGGCCGTCGATGCGTTCCAGGTCGCGTCGGTGCCGCGGGCGTCGTAGAGAGCACCGGCGCTGTTGACGATGACGTGGAAGAAATCGCGGCGGCTCTGTCCCGGGTCGAGGAGGATCTCCACGGAGTCGTCGAGGTACACCTGGCTGTCGCGCGTCCGCCGCTGCGCCTGCACCGGCTTTGCGCCGGGCGTGGGCACCGTGACCGCGACGTAGAGCGCCTGGTCGTCGAAGGCCAGGCGGAAGACCGGCTGTACCGCGACCAGATCCTGCGTCCCGGCCAGGACCAGGCCGGAGACGCCGGCCGCGTTGTCCCACTCGCCCGGCTCAAGGCGGCCGTCGATTCGCGGTGCCGCCGCACCGCGGCCAAGGCGCACGTACGGCGCCGCGGGCTCAGCGCCGCACACAAAGCCTGCCCACAGCACAAGGCCCAGCGCCCAGGCGGCCGCGACGTGGCGGTACGACGGCCACTGGAACAGGCTTCGGAAGGCCCTTGACTCGATCATTGGCGTCCTGCCCCTGGAGAGTCCCTCGTGGTCCGACCGGCCGCCCTTCTGACACGGCTGCGAGCCGCGGCCGTCCATTCCTCAAGTGTTAAGGTAGACAACCATGGCGGCGGTACAAGGCCCCCGCGCCGGCGGTCGGGCTGATCGAAGATCGCGTCAGAGCTTGCCTGGCCACCTTGAAGGGGTGCCAGATCGTAGCCGGGGGTCGCGCGCAGCACGACCCCCGGAACCGCGAATCCACGAACCACGTACCCTGAAGGGGTGCCAGAACCGGACTTTCAGCCAGCCCCACGCCGGGGTTGCGGCGGCGAGGCCGGGCTACGACAGTAGGAATGCGTTCGGACGACGCGCCGGGGCGAGCGTCGTGGCTGCGGCGGGCGCTTCAGAAGCGCGGTTCCTCAACGCCGGAGGTGGCTATGGGCGGCAGGCCGAACATCGTGCTCTTCCTGACGGACGACCAGCGCTTCGACACCATCCGCGCGCTGACTGACATCCCGATCAGCACGCCGAACCTCGATGCGCTGGTCCGCCGCGGCACCGCCTTCACCCGGGCGCACATCCCGGGTGGGACCTGCGGTGCGGTGTGCATGCCCAGCCGGGCCATGCTGCACACCGGCCGGACGCTGTTTCATATCGACCGCGAAGGCCAGGACATCCCGCCAGAGCACATCACCCTCGGCGAGTGCCTCCGCGCCGCCGGCTATGTCACCCACGGCATCGGTAAGTGGCACAACGGCCGCCCTGTCTACGCCAGGAGCTTCTCGGGCGGCGACGAGATCTTCTTCGGCGGCATGGCCGACCACTGGAATGTCCCCGCGTACCACTTCGATCCGACCGGCGAGTACGGCGCGCGCTGTCCGGTCGTCGCGGATCCGTCCCACTCGAACGAGGTGACCTTCCGGGCCTGCGATCACATCACGGCCGGCAG
>JAAYZO010000384.1 GCA_012514865.1 Lentisphaerota bacterium
GCCGTGGACCTACGTGCCGCGCCGGGGATGTGGCTGCAGCGGCGGCTGTCCCCAGCCGCTCTCACGGCCGAGACGGCCGTGCCACTCTCCGCAGACCCGGCGCCGCCGCGCGCCGCCGTGGCGGACGTGGGCGCCACGAGCCGAGTGGCGCTCCTCCTGGCCGCCCCACGGCGCCCAGGAGGTCCACAGACGGCGCCGTGGACGGCGCCGGCAGTCGCGCTCGGCTGGCGCGACCTACCTGCCCCACGCCGGCCGCCCTCCACCGGGCGCGGATGGCGCCCGGGAGGCCATGCCGAAAGGCCAAACCGGGGCTACCTTTGAGTACAGACGCCGCCGCGGTGGCGGTGCGGACGCCTCTGGAGGTCGCCATGTCAGACCTGCGCATCGCTCAGCCCGACTCGCCGTCGCCGTTGCTTCACAAGGCCGCCGATCTGCTGCGCCGCGGCCTGGCCGAGCGCGGCGTCGTCGACGACAGCGCCTGCTGGGTGCGCCTCGAGGTCAGCCCCGGCTTCGGCGCCGAGGGCTACCGCATCGAGGCCATGCCGGCGGGCGTGCGCATCGTCGGGAACGACGAGCGCGGCGCCCTCTACGGCGTCGGCAAGTTCCTCCGACACGCCCGCATCGAGGGGACGCGCCTGCTCGGCACCGCCTGGGAGGGCCAGGCGATCCCGGCCAAGCCCATCCGCGCCATGTACTTCGCATCGCACTTCCACAATGTCTACCACGACGCCCCGCTCGAGACCATCACACGCTACGTCGAGGACCTCGCACTCTGGGGCTGCAATGCCCTCAGCGTCTGGTTCGACATGCACCACTACCAGAGCATCGACGCCCCGGCGGCACAGGCCATGATCGCGCGCCTCAAGGCCATCCTGCAGGCGGCCGAGGCGGTCGGCATGAGCCCCGGCCTGACGACCCTGGCCAACGAGGGCTTCGCCTCGACGCCCGAGGCGCTCAAGGCCGACTGGACCGCCGGCCATGACGGCTACTTCCGCGCCCCGGGCGGGCACTACCATTGCGAGGTCTGCCCCGACAAGCCCGGCGGCATGGAGCTGATCCTGCAGACGCGCCGGCAGGTCTTCGAGGCCTTCCGCGAGGTCGATCTCGGCTTCATCTGGCTGTGGCCCTACGACCAGGGCGGCTGCACCTGCACGGCCTGCGCACCCTGGGGCACCCGCGGCTTCCTGCGCACCTGCGAGGCCCTCACGCCCCTGCTGACCGAGTACTTCCCCCGGGCCAAGGCCGTGCTCTCGACCTGGTACTTCGACCGCTTCATCGCCGGCGAGTGGGAGGGCCTGTCGCGGCGTTTCGCCGACGGCCCGCCGCCCGGCATCGACGTCCTCATGATCGACGACTTCGGCGGTTTCCCCGAGTACCCGCTCCAGCATGGCGTCCCCGGCTGCCTCCCGGCCATCGGCTTCCCGGAGATCAGCATGCAGGGCAACAGCCCCTGGGGCGGCTTCGGCGCCAACCCGCGACCGCGACACTGGAGTGCCTACTGGGACAAGGCGCGGCACCTCCTCGAGGGCAGCTTCCCCTACTCCGAGGGCA
>JAAYZO010000385.1 GCA_012514865.1 Lentisphaerota bacterium
AACATCGCTCGCCATTGGTGTGGAGCGCGAGTGTCCACAGACGCGAATGCGTCCACGAGCCGCAACGGCATCGACAGCACAACGACGCGATGTTCCATACGAGCGGCGCCCGCGCCATGGGTCCCCCCCGCGTCACCCCTGTCCCCTACGGCCGGCGGCGGTCGGCATCCTCATCGGGGAGGAGCAGCATGCAGTCGCCATAGCTGTAGAAGCGGAAGCGCTCCTCGACGGCCCAGCGGTAGGCCGCCAGGACATGCTCGACGGTGCTGAAGCAACTGACGAGCATGAGGAGGGTCGAGCGCGGCAGGTGGAAGTTGGTGAGGAGGCCGTCGCAGACGACCGGCCGTCGCGGCGGGTAGAGGAAGATGCGGGTCTGGCCGCGTCCCGGCAGCACCGTACGCGAGTCCGGCTCGGCGCAGGTCTCGAGGGTACGCACCGAGGTCGTGCCCACCGCGATGACGCGGCCGCCGCACCGACGGGTCTCGCGCACCGCCTCGGCGGTCTCGGGCGGCAGCTCGTAGGCCTCCTCGTGCATGACGTGGTCCTCGACGCGCTCGCACTGCACCGGCTTGAAGGTCCCGGGGCCGACGTGCAGGGTCACCGCCGCGGTGCGGACGCCGAGGTCGCGCAGGCGCTGCAGGATCTCGGGGGTGAAGTGCAGCCCGGCAGTCGGGGCGGCGACGGCACCGGGCCGGGCGGCGTAGACCGTCTGGTAGCGCTCGCGGTCGGCGGCGCTGGCCTGGCGGTGGATGTACGGCGGCAGGGGCACATGCCCGGCCTGGTCCAGGAGGTCGATCACATCGGCGTCATCGAAGTCGATCTCGAAGGTGCCATCCTCGCGCCGCGCCGCCACCACGAAGGCACGCCCCGGGGCGCCCTCGACGGCGACGCGGTCACCCGGCCGCAGGCGCCGTCCCGGCCGCAGCAGGCAGTGCCAGCGCCGCGGCGAGACCGCCTCCAGGAGGAACGCCTCCACCCGGCCGCCGCTGGGGTCGCGGTGGCCGAAGAGCCGCGCCGCAATCACGCGGGTGTCGTTGAGCACCAGCAGGTCGCCGGGACGGAGGTAGCCGGGGAGGTCCTGAAAGAGCGCCGCCTGACGGCCGCCGCTGCCCTGGCGCAGGACGAGCATCCGCGACAGCTCGCGGCGTGCCGCCGGATGCTGGGCAATCAGGTCGGCCGGCAAGTCGTAGTCGAAGTCGGAGACGTTCATGGTGACTTGGAAGAGGGGCCGCCCGCGACGCGGCCGTCAGCGATGCTCGCGGACGGCGCGCTGCGTCTCCCGCGTGTCGGCCTGGCGTTTCATCTCGTCACGCTTGTCGTGCTGCTGGCGGCCGCGACAGAGGCCGAGGTCGACCTTGATCAGGCTGCGGGGGTTGAGGTAGATCTTGAGCGGCACCAGGGTCAGGCCCTTGGTCTCGATCGCCTGCACCAGCCGGCGCAGCTCGCGCTTCTGCAGGAGCAGCTTGCGCGGCCGGCGCGGCTCGTGGTTGTTCCGGTTGCCCTGCTCATACGGCGCGATGTGGGCGTTGTGCAGCCAGAGCTCGCCGTTGTCGGCCTTGGCGTAGGCATCGGCCAGCGAGATGTTGCGGGCGCGGCAGGACTTGACCTCGGTGCCGGTCAGCACGATGCCGACCTCGAGCTGGTCGAGGACCTGGTAGTCGTGGCGGGCCTTGCGGTTGTCGGCCAGGATGAGCATGGGGTCTTTCAGTCGATCTCGATCATGGCCTTGAGCACGCCGTCGGCATAGGCCGCCACCTGCTCGAAGGCCTCCTGGGTGCGCGCCAGGGGGTACGTATGCGTGACCATGAAGCCGGGGCGGACCCGGCCCGAGGTCACCAGGTCGAGGGCCGCCTGCACGCAGGCATTCTGCCGGCGCACATTCTGAAAACACAGCTCCTGGCGGCGCGCCGCCTCGGCCGAGAAGCTGAAGCGGTCGAACTCGGGGATGCCGATGAGCATGAGCTTGCCGCCGGGCTTGAGCAGCGCCACGGCCTGGTCGAGGGCCTCCTGCTGACCACAGCACTCGAAGGCGACATCGAGCCGCAGGGGCTCGCGCTCGGCAATCTCGGCGACGATGTCGTCGCGGTCCGGATTGCCGCCCCAGGCGGCGCCGTGAGCCCGGGCCAGCGACACCCGCGCGTCAATACGGTCGCTCACATAGACCGCCGCGGCACCCGCCGCCAGGGCCGGCAGCATGACGCTGAAGCCGATCGGACCCATGCCGAAAATGCCCACCCGCGCACCCGCCATCGGAATCGACTGGCGCACCGCGTAGACGCCAATCGAGAGCGGCTCGATCAGCGCCGCCTCAGGCAGGCTCAACGTCGACGGCACCGGGAAACAGCACTCCTCGGGCATCACCAGACGCTCGCTCAGACAGCCGTCGAGCTGACCCGGACAGCCGAGGTAC
>JAAYZO010000386.1 GCA_012514865.1 Lentisphaerota bacterium
CCGCCGCCGCGGGTGGTTCACTCGGTCTACGCTCAGTGAAGCGTTCATCCTGAAGAACCGTATGCGGGAAATCCGCTCGTACGGGTCTGTGGGGGGCCTGGGCCGCGAGGCCCAGGTCTACCCGGAAGGGTCGGGTGTCGAGGGTCGGGGGTCGCAGTCTGGACGCCCCGCAGGGCAGCGCGTTTCTCGCGAACAGCAGGACGGATCGCATCACCACATTATGGAAGACGACGCCCCACCGCCAGGCGAGGTCTGGGACTTCTGGTCCGACGGCCCGCGCGAACCGGCCCTCAACATGGCCCTCGACGAGGCCCTGCTCCTGACCGCGGCCGCGCGCGGGCGGCCCCTGTTGCGCTTCTACCGCTGGGACTGCCCGGCCGTGACGATCGGCTATGTCCAGCGGTATGACGCCGCCCCGGCGGGGGTGGCGGTGGTGCGTCGCCTGACCGGCGGCGGGGTGGTCCATCACGACCACGACGTCACCTACAGCGTCGCGGTGCCTGCCGGGCACTGGCTGGTGGGCCTCGACCGCCTGCGCAGCTACCGCTGGATCAACCGCAGCGTCCAGAATGGCCTGGAGCGCTGTGCCCTGCGCGCCGCCCTGGCTGCCGAGGAGATCCCGCATCACGTCGACCGGCAGACGATGGTCTGCTTCCAGAATCCGACCCGGTACGACCTGTTGCTGAGCGGCCGGAAGGTGGCCGGGAGCGCCCAGCGGCGGACGCAGGATGGCCTCCTGCATCAGGGCAGCCTGCACTTCGGCGGGCCGCTGCCCGTGCCGCGGGAGGCCCTCGCCGAGGCCCTTGTGGAGGGCTTCCGAGCGGTCCTCCGTCTGGATCTGGAGGCCTTCGAGCCCGACGCCGGACTGCTGGCGCGGTCGCGAGAGCTGGTCGAAACGAAGTACGGCACGGCGGCGTGGAATCGCCGGCGCTGAGGGTGGCCGCGCCGGCGCGGCGGGTACCGCCGGCAAGATGAGGAGTGCGGTTCCTATGACACCGCGTGAGGTCGTTCGGGCCACCATCGAGGCGATGTGCACCGAGTTCCTCAGCCTCAAGCCCGGGAACCCGTCACCGTGACCACACCGTCATCCATACGGCGCTACGCCCTGCTCGGCTGGCCGGTGCGCCACTCGCTCTCGCCGCCGATGCAGGAGGCCGGCTTTGCGGCCCTCGGCATCGCCGCCACCTACGGCCTCATCGAGGTCGCACCCGCCGACCTGGCCGGGCGCGTCGACGCGCTGCGCCGGGAGGGCTACGCCGGCTGGAATGCGACGGTGCCGCACAAGGAGGCGATGGCGGCCCTGGTCGACGACCTCGACGCCGAGGCCGCCGCTGCCGGCACGGTCAACACCGTCGTGCACAGCGGCGGCCGCCTGGCCGGCTACTCGACGGATGGCTACGGCCTGGCGCAGTCGCTGGCCGAGAGCTTCGGCCTGGGCCTGGCGGGTGCCCGCGTCGCCTTCGTCGGGGTCGGCGGCGCCGCGCGCGCCACGGCGGTCCACATGGCCCTGGCCGGCGCGGCTGACATCACCCTGATTAACCGCACGCTGAGCCGTGCCGAAGCCCTGGCGGATCGTCTTCGCGAGCTCGCCCCCGGCTGTCGTGTTCAGGCCGTGGATCTGGCCGACACGGCCACCGTGGCGGCGGCGCTGTCGCGGGCCGCGTGCCTGATCCAGGCGACCTCGCTGGGGCTGCATGCCGGTGACGCGCTGCCGTTGTCGCCCGCGGTCCTGCCGGCCGGCCTGGCGGTGCTGGATATGATCTACGGCGAGACCGCCTTCCTGCAGGCCGCCGCCGCGCGCGGCTGCCGCACCGCCGACGGCCGCGGCATGCTCCTGCACCAGGGCGCCCGCAGCTTCGAGCTGTGGACCGGCCGGCCGGCGCCGGTCGAGGCCATGCGCCGCGGCCTCGAGGACGCCCTGGAGCGCCGCCGCCGGGGCCAGTCTGAGGGAGGACGGAACGCCGATGCTTGACCGCGCTGTGGTGTCCGAGATCCTGCCGCTGTTCACCGGCTTCGTCTTTGTTCTGGGCTGCATTGTCGGCAGTTTCCTCAACGTCGTCGTCTGGCGTCTCCCGCGCGGCGAGTCGCTCAGCCATCCGGGCAGCCACTGCCCGGGCTGTGGCCATGCCATTGCGCCCTGGGAGAACATCCCCATCCTGAGCTGGCTGGTCCTGCGCGGCCGCTGCAGCGGCTGCCGCCAGCCGATCTCGCGGCGCTACCCCCTGGTCGAGCTGGCCAACGGCCTGCTCTTCGCGCTCCTCTGGTGGCGTCTGTGGACGTCGCCCCTGCCGCTCTCCTGCCTCTGGGGCCACCTCTTCCTCGGCGCCGCGCTCCTCTCGGCCAGCCTGATCGACATCGAGCACTTCCTCATCCCGGACGCCATCACCTTCTCGGGCCTGGTCGTCGCCGCCGGTCTGGCCCTGGTCTTTCCCGAGACCCACCTCGGGCTGGGCAGTCCCGGCCTGCCCGGCGGCGAGCAACTGATTACGGGGGCGGTCCTCGAGCGCCTCGGCCCGGCCCGACGTCTGCTCGATCCGCCGCGCCTGCGGGCGCTGTTCGACGCCCTCCTCGGCATGGCCGTCGGCTATGCCTTGCTGCGGCTGCTGCTCGAAGCCGGCCGGCGCCTCTGGGGCCGCACCCGCGAACGCCGCGACGAGCCGGTGACGGCACGCCTCACCGCCGAGGGCATCCGCATCGGCGACGACGACCTCGATGCCGCCTGGGAGGACCTCCTCGTGCACCGCGGCGACGCCTTCACCGCGGTCCTCGCCGGTGAGGCCGCACCCGCGCCCGCCGCGTCTGCCTCCGCCGCCGCCGCGCCGGGGCGGGCCCTCCGGGTCACCGCCAGCACGGTCATCCTGGACGGCGCGTCGCGGCCGCTCGCCGAGCAGTCGCCGCTCGATCTGCGCCTGGTGCGCTGGGAGTACCCGCGTGAGGTCATGGGCCACGGCGACCTCAAGTTCCTGGCCATGATCGGCGGCTTCCTCGGGCCGGATGCGACGGTGTTCGTGCTCATGGGCGCCGCCTTCTGCGGCTGCGCCTGGGGCCTCGTGCGCAACCTCCTCTGCCCATCGCAGCGCGGCTGCCCGCTGCCTTTCGGGCCCTTCCTGGCCGCCGCCACCCTGCTTTGGATCCTCGGCGGCGAGGCCTTCGTGACCTGGTACGGCCGCCTCCTTGCCGGGCCGCTGCGCTGAGCCCTCGCCGACACGCGCAAGCGCGCGTCGGCGAGGGCTCGTGGTTGTCCGGTGGCGCGTCGCGGGTTACAGTACCGGTCTTCCCGTCCGGCGGGCCTCTGGGCGCCGTCGCCGGCGGTGGTGTGTCGAGGCCGTGAATCAACCCGGGTGCGGATGCTCATGCAGGATCGGTATGATGCCGTCGTGATTGGCAGTGGCCTGGCGGGCCTGACGGCGGCCAACCGCCTTGGGCGCGACGGCCTGCGCGTGCTCCTGGCCGAGCAGCACTCGCAGCTCGGCGGGCTGGCGACGTACTTCCGTCGGCGCCACCATATCTTCGACGTCGCCCTGCACGGCTTCCCGGTCGGCATGCAGAAGAGCCTCCGCAAGTACTGGGGGCCGGCCTTCGCCGAGCGCGTCATTCAGGTCCGCCGCATCGTCTTCGACAACCCGCAGTTCCACATCGAGACGACCTTCGACATGGCCGACTTCACCCGGCTGCTGGTGGAGCACTTCGGGGTGGCTCAGGCGCAGGTCGACGCCTTCTTCGCGGCGGTGAAGGGCATGAACTACTACGACGACCAGCGCGAGACGACCCGGGAGCTTTTCGAGCGCTTCTTCCCGGGCCGTCCGGATGTCTGGCGGCTGCTGATGGAGCCGATCACCTATGCCAACGGCTCGACCCTCGATGAGCCGGCGATCAGCTACGGCATCGTCTTCGGGAACTTCATGAGCAAGGGCGTCTATACCTTCCTGGGCGGCACCGACGTCATGCTCGACATGATGGCGGCCGAGCTGAATGCCAACGGCGTCGACTGCGAGACCGGCTGCCGCATCGAGCGCATCCTGGTCGACGGCGGCCGGGTGGCCGGCGTCGTTGCCAACGGCCGCACCGTCGACTGCCGGGCGGTGGTGTCCAACGGCAACCTGCTCAGCACTATCCACGACCTCGTCGGCGACGAGCATTTCACGGCCGAGTTCCTCGCCGGTGTGCGCGAGGTCCGCCTGAGCAACAGCAGTTGCCAGGTCTACCTCGGCATTCGCCCGGGCGAGCGTCTGCCCGACATCGGCGACCTGCTCTTCACCTCGACACATCCGGAGTTCGATTCGGAGGCCCTGTGTGCCCCGGTGGTGACGAGTCGGACCTTCTCGGTGTACTACCCCTCGATTCGCCCGGGCTCGGATGGCTATACCGTCGTCGCCAGCATGAATGCGCGTCACGAGGACTGGGCCGGCTACGACCGTGCCGGCTACCGCGCCGCCAAGGACCGCCTGGTCGAGGACACCCTCGACGCCCTGGAGCGCTACGTGCCGGGGATACGGGGTATCGTCGACTACACCGAGGCGGCGACGCCGCGGACCTTCGCGCGCTACACCCTGCACCCCGGCGGGGCCTCGTTCGGGACCAAGTTCGAGGGCCTCCGGCCCAGCATGGGCCTGGCCGCGCAGATCGGCGGGCTCTACCACACCGGCTCGGTCGGCATCATCATGTCCGGCTGGCTCGGCACCGTCAACTACGGCGTGATGGCGGCCAACGAGGCCGAGAAGTACCTCGGGCGCTGAACGCCCGCGAGGCGGTCCCCACCCGCACAGACAAGGCAGTCGATCCATGATCCATCTCGATTTCAGCAAGAGCCCGGACGGCCTCATCCCCGCCATCGCGCAGGACTGGCAGACCGGCGAGGTCCTCATGCTCGCCTACATGAACGAGGAGGCCTGGAAGCGCACCCTCGAGACCGGCAAGGCCACCTACTGGTCGCGGTCGCGGCAGTCGTTCTGGGTCAAGGGCGAGTCGAGCGGCCACGTGCAGTGGGTCAAGGAGGTCCTCATCGACTGCGACGAGGACACCGTCGTGCTGAAGGTCGACCAGGTCGGCGGTGCCGCCTGCCACGAGGGCTACCGGAGCTGCTTCTTCCGCCGGGTTGACGGCGGTGGTCTGAAGGTCGTCGGCGAGCGCGTCTTCGACCCGAAGGCGGTCTACAAGAAGTAGGGCACGTCCGGCAGGCGGCCCCACCCGCCGGCAGCCCGCCGCGCCGCCGGGCCGTCATCAGAGCCGGGCGGCGCCGCCGCCGCGCGGTTCGGACTCCTTCGCCGGCACGTAGCCGGTGCCGCTCAGGTCCGGCCGGGGCGGTTCGGGCGCGTAGGGCACGAACTGGAAGGCGTAGAGGTCGGCATCGCGGAGGCGGAGGCGCAGGCGGACCGGTGTGCCCTCGAGGCCGCGCAGGTCGCCGCCGCGGTCTTTCCAGCGCACGATGTGGCGCAGCCGGTCGCCGAAGATCGGCGGGCAGTCGTCGAGGGCATAGCCGGGCAGGGGATTGCCGCCGGCGTCCTGGATCTCGACCTGGATCGACCCGTAGGCGCTGGTCTCCAGATTCAGCGCCAGGTTGCCGCCGGTGAAGCGTAGCGGCCGCGTCAGGACCTCGCCGCCCTCGTAAGGCGCGCCGGCTGAGACGAAGCCATCCACGCGCAGGCTGTAGCGCCGGATGCTCGTGGCATCGCCCTCCCAGTAGTTCTCCGTGCCGTAGAGGCTCAGCTCCGGCGGGGCATCGCCAAAGACCGACGGCGTCTCGACCATGCCCCAGAAGAGGAAGTTGTCGCCGTAGACCCAGGAGCCGCTCTGGCGCGGCCCCGGACGCAGGAAGGCCTCGCTCCAGCGCCGGAAGTGCAGGCCATCACGGCTGGTCATGAAGACGGCGTCGGTGATCGTGGTGCCGTAGCGCGGGTGATGCCGGGCGCGGGCGGCGCGGACTTCCGCCCCGGGCAGGTCGAGCATCGGCTCGGACCAGCCGCGGTCGCAGTAGCGCATGGGGAAGCCCATGAAGAGGTGCGGGGCGCGGCTGTACGGCTGGATCTGGTTGGTGTACAGGGCCATCGTCGGGCTGTCGCCGTAGTCGAGCCACTGCGGCTCCGGGAAGCTGAGGATGTCCGGGCTGACCGCGGTGAGGATGTCGCGGACCTCGCCGTTGAAGCCGCGGTGGTACATGCGGTACTCGCGGCGTTCGCTATCCCAGAAGACGAGGTTCTGGGAGTCGAAGGCCCCGACTGTCTGGATGGGCCGCTCGCTGAGCACGCGGAAGTCGAAGCCGTCCGGCGAGCCGAGGACGTAGAGGCCCTTCGGTCGGGTGCCGTAGGCGATGATCTTGTAGCGCTGGTCCGGCGGGCAGGCCGGGTTGGCGTCGATGAAGGCGGCCGTATGCGCCGGGCAGCCCCCGAAGGCGGCCATCATGGCGGTGTCCACGATGATGTTGTTGGCGCGGCTGCCGTTCCACTCACGCCGGCCGACCTCAGGGCGTCGCCAGGTGATGCCATCGGCGCTTTCGGCAACGCAGAGTACCCACGGGTGCGCCTCGCGCGTCTCGGCGGGCGCGCCGCCGTGCCGGTAGTGGCCGCCGCGGTAGACCATGCGGTAGCCATCGCCATCCCTGAAGACCGACTGGTAGGCGCTGGCGTTGCCCTCCCAGGGCGCGTCGGTCGTGAAGACCACCTCGCGGGGCACCGGACGGTGCAGCGCGAGTCGCGCCGCCCCGCTCAGCGACTCGATGAGGGCGTCGTCGACCATGAGTTCGAGGCGGCCGCCGATGCTGACAGGGGCGGCCGACGCGGAGGCCGCCATGGCGCTCAGCGGCAGGGCCAGCAGGCTCGTGGCAATCGTCTTCATGGCCATGCGCTCCTCTCCGACGAGGGCCGAGCGGCTCGGGGGACACCGGGGACACCGGCGCTCGCGTGCAGCCCCGCACTCTCTCACCATACCGCCCGCCCCGGGCGGTCGCCAGCGCCGTCGGCCCGGGGCCAGGGCTGATCGAAGATCGCGTCAGCGCTCACCTGGTCACCCTGAAGGGGTGCCAGATCGTAGCCGGGGGTCGAGCGCAGCACGACCCCCGGAACCGCGAACCCACACACCACGCACCCTGAAGGGGTGCCAGAACCGGACTTTCAAACAGCCCTGGGCCGGGGCTCGGGCTGGCCGGTTTCGGCCGGTTGCCGGGCCGCGGGCGGCGGGCTATGGTGGGGTCGGCCGCGGCAGGTGCCGGCGGCATTCAGGAGGAGCCCATGCACAGCATGCCCCGTCGACGCAGCCCCTGGTGTCTGGTTCTGGCGCTGGTCTGCGCCCTCGGCGCGACGGTGTGGTCGCAGGCGGCCCCGGATGCCGCCAAGCCCACGCCCACGCCGGCGGCGCCGGCGGTCCCGGATGGCGTCAAGCCCACGCCGGCGGTGCCGGCGGCGGCCAAGCCCAAACCGCGGCTGGATCCCTCGCTGGCGCCGGTGCAGGACACGCCTGGCCTGCCGCGCGTCCTGCTGGTTGGCGACTCGATCTCCATGGGCTACACACTGCCGGTTCGCGAGCTGCTCGAGGGCAAGGCCAACGTGCACCGCATCCCCGCCAATAGCGGGCCGAGCACGCGTGCTGTCGCCGCCATGGACCGGTGGTTGGGCGAGGGCCGCTGGGACGTCATCGTCTTCAACTCCGGCCTGCACGACATCAAGAGCGATGCCGAGGGCAAGCTCCAGGTCCCGATCGAGGCGTATGAGAAGAACCTGCGCGCCATGGTGGCACGGCTGAAGGCCACGGGCGCCACCCTGATCTGGTGCGCCACCACGCCGGTGCCCGAGGGCAAGCTGAACCCGGTACGCCGCAATGCGGACGTCGTCGCCTACAACGCCGTGGCCAAGCGCG
Source organism: Lentisphaerota bacterium (assembly GCA_012514865.1). Taxonomy (GTDB): domain Bacteria; phylum Verrucomicrobiota; class Lentisphaeria; order Oligosphaerales; family JAFGRS01; genus JAGVUW01. The sequence goes on from JAAYZO010000386.1 coordinate 7,849, forward strand.
TGATGGACGAGAACGGCATCGAGATCAACGACATCTACGAGTTTGCGCTGCCGCGCCTGCAGGAGATCCAGCTCCCGGTGAACGTGCACTTCTCGAAGCCGGGCTCGCGGGTCCTGGCCGGGGAAGTCGCCCGGGTCATCGAGGCGGCGCTGTCGGCGCGGGCCGCCAAGTAGCCTGAGCGCCATCGGCTGCGTGGGCGGGCGCGGCGTCTGCCCAGCGGTGCCACCACCCAGGGCATGGTGCTAACCTGGATTATTCGCGAAGCGCGGATGCTTCGCTCACAATCCACTTGCGCCGCACCTCGTTGCGGCGCAAGTTTCGACGCGCGTCGCGGTGCGCCGCTTGCTCAAGGTTAGCCCTGAGCAAGA
>JAAYZO010000387.1 GCA_012514865.1 Lentisphaerota bacterium
CGGACGGCACCGGCGAGGTCCGCCTCGCTGAGGCCGATGAAGGGACTGAGGGCGCCGAGCATGACGATGTTCATGGCGCGCGCCGAGCCGGCCGCCTTGGCCATGGCGCCGGCGTCGATGACCAGACTGCGCGGCAGGGCCTGCAGGCGCTCCCGCAGCGCCGCCTCGTCCGGGTAGTCCGGGATGTTCTTCACCGGCTCGGTGTTGGCCAGGACCACCCCGCCCGGGCGCAGCCAGGCGGTGTAGCGCAGGGCCTCCATCGGCTCGACCGACAGGATCGCGTCGGCCGTGCCCTGGGCGATCAGGTCGGCGTAGATCGGGTCACTCGAGAGACGCAGATGCGCCACCACCGCACCGCCGCGCTGGGCCATGCCGTGGACCTCGCTCTGCTTGACCTGCAGGCCGCGTGCCAGGGCGGCGTGACCGACGATGGTGGCGATGGTCAGGATGCCCTGACCACCCACACCGGCAAGGATGATATCGCTCTTCATAGCGTTCCGCTCTGTCTCCCGCGGCGCGCCGCTGCCTCGCGGCCTCACTGCCGGCGCTTGATCTGGATGCACTCACGCTGCGCGATGACCACCGACACCCCGGGGTGCTCGATCTCCTGGCGCAGGATGCGGACGTTCTCGTCGTGGTTCTTCGGCAGCGGCACGATGATCCGGACATGCTCGCGTGCCACGCCGAGCCCCACGCAGATCTGCTCGATCTTGCCGCGGCCGACCGTGTCCTGGCCGCCGGTCATGCCGGTGGTGTCGTTGTCGAGAATGAACACCGTGATCGGGCTGTCCTCCCAGATGGCATCCAGGAGGGGCGTCAGGCCGGAGTGCGTGAAGGTCGAGTCGCCGATCACCGCCACCGCCGGAGCCAGGCCGGCATCGGCCGCGCCCTTGGCCATGCTGATCGAGGCACCCATGTCGACACAGGCATCGATGGCACCGAACGGCGGCAGGGCGCCGAGGGTGTAGCAGCCGATGTCGCCGAAGACGCGGCCCGGCCCGACCGGCTGCATGGCCTCCAGGAGCGCCTTGTACGAGGCGATGTGCGGACAGCCGTCGCAGAGACGCGGCGGGCGCGCCCGCACGAGCGCCCCGGCCTCGACCGCGGCCGCCACCGGCAGCGGCCGGCCGAGGGCCTTCGCCAGGGCGTCCGGCGTCAGCTCCCCGGCGCGCGGCAGATCGCCCGTCAGACGGCCGCGGATGCGCGCGTCGTCGCCGAACGGGCCGCGCAGACGCGTCTCCACCAGCGGCGCGCCCTCCTCGACCACCAGAATGCGCTCACAGCTCGCCATGAAGGCGCGCAGGAGGCCCACCGGCAGGGGGTACTGCGAGAGCTTCAGGACCGGATACGGACACGCGGCCTCGCTGCCAAAGGCCTCCATGACATAGTTGAAGCCGATGCCGCAGGCCAGGATGCCCAGGCTGCGGTCGCGACCCGGCAGGAGGCGGTTGAAGCCCGACGCCTCGCTGGCCGCCACGAAGTCGGCCTGACGGGCGATCAGGCCCTCGTAATTCTGCCGCGCGATCCCCGGCAGCAGCACGAAGCGGCGGCGGTCCTCAGGCAGGCTGACGGGGCGCTCCGGCTGCACCGCGCCGGTGCAGACCGTCGCCCGTGAGTGCGACAGACGCGTCGTCAGACGCAGCAGCACCGGCGTCCGCAGGGCCTCGGACAGCTCGAAGCCCGCCGAGGCCATGGCGTAGGCCTCCTGCTGATTCGAGGGCTCCAGGCAGGGCACCTGCGCGAACTCGGCGTAGAAACGCGAGTCCTGCTCGTTCTGACTGGAATGCATGCCGGGGTCGTCTGCCACCGCCACCAGCAGGCCGCCGTGCGTGCCGGTCATCGCGGCGTTGACAAAGCCATCGGCCGCCACATTCAGGCCGACGTGCTTCATGCAGACCATGGCCCGCCGCCCGGCATAGGACATGCCGAGGGCTTCCTCCATGGCGCTCTTCTCGTTCGCCGACCACTGCCGGTGCACGCCGCGCTCGGCCGCCTCCGCCGAGGCCTGGAGGTACTCCATGATCTCGGTCGAGGGCGTGCCCGGGTAGGCGTAACAGCCGCTCATCCCGGCATCGAGTGCCCCTTGGGCCAGGGCTTCATCACCCAGCAACAGCCGTATCGACATGCGCGATCCCTAGATGGTGCTCTGACGCCCGGAACGGCCGCCAAAGAAGCGTCCTGCAACGCCGCCAGAGCCCGCGTGACTCTGAGGGTTACGGAATATACCCCGGCCTGACCGAAACCCAAGTGCCCCAACAGGCGCCGGTAGCGGTCGACCCGCGACGCCGGGCGGGGCACGCCCCGGTCGACCGGCGGGCGTCTCCTGGCGATGCCTATCGATACCTGGCGATACCTGTCGACGCCCATCGATGCCCGGCGTAACCGGGCCTCTCCGGGGTCCGTGCCCCCGGGCTCATGGTCCAGGGCCACGGGGGCACGCCGGCCGCCGCGCCTCAGCGCAGCTCGGCGATGGCCAGGCCGGCCTCGGGGACCTCCAGGGTGAAGGCCTCGCCGGCGGCGACGGCACGGTCGGGCGCCATCGGCAGGAGGGCCCCCTCGCGGTCGTAGCGGTACACCCGCACCGTCCCGGCCCGCGGCGGCCAGGGGACCGTCTGCGTGGCGGAGGCGATGAGGCGTTCCTCGCCGACAACGACCCCCGGTCCGATCTCCCGGACCGTCATCGGGTAGAGCTTGCAGACGGCGTTGTCGGGGCCGTCGAGGAGGAGGTTGATCGACACCGGCGAGTACAGGCTGCCGTAGGACAGGCACTGGCGCACGCTGGCGAAGACACCCGCGGCGCTGCTGCGGTCGCCCATGTTGCCGAGGATCAGCGGCACCGCCGAGAGGTGGCCCTGGCCGGACCACGAGGGGCCGTTGCCGCCCTCGATGAAGCGGTGGTGAGGCTGCTCCTGGACCCGCCGCAGGCAGGACCCGCCGTTGGCCAGGAAGAACTTGCCGCGGCTGCGGCAGGCCTCGATCATGGCGAGCTGGCAGGCCTCGGTGACCATGCCGTGGTCGGTCTTCAGGGCCACGACCTGGCCCTCGGGGCCGAGGTCGGCGGAGTAGCCGTCCCAGCGGCTGTAGTCGTAGCGGCTGTAGCGTCGTCCGACGAAGGCCCAGGAGAACTCGTCGGAGTACATGCCGTCGAGGGCGCCCTGGTCCATGGCGCGTTCCGCGCCGCTGATGAAGGCGCGCATCTGTTCCGATCCCGGCCGCGGCACGTAGTACAGCACGGCCCAGTCCTTGGCGGCCATCTCCGCGCCGACCCAGGCCGCGGTGTAGTGGCTGTCGGCGAAGATCTCGCCGGTCGATGTCCTGATGGCATCCGCGGCGATCGGCCAGCGCGACTCCAGCGGCCGGTAGACGCACTCCATGGCCGGATGCGTCATCTGGATGACCTGAATCCCCGGTACCGCCTCGCGCAATGCCGCCGCCTCCGCCATGAGGCTCTCCCAGTAGGCCTCGCGGTGGGCGAAGGTCAGGAAGGCATCCACATCGAGATCCGGACAGGCCCCCGGCGTCCGCGGCGCCGCCGCCGGCAGCTTCGGGTAGCGCCCGGCGCGGACGACCCGGGCGTCGGGCTCGAGGCGCTGCCAGGGGCCCAGGACGACCGTGATCGGGCCGAGGTTGCCCAGCGAGGCACGCATCTGCTCGACACCGGCGGGAACCCCGGGACGGCGGGCGTAGTGCCAGAACATCGGCCGCGCCATGGTCAGGCCATTGACGCCCCAGCGCCGCCGCAGGGCGTTGATGAAGTGCCAGTAGCCGCCGCTCGCGGGCGGCACCGGCGTGAGGGTCATCTCCAGATCCAGGCTGGCGCCGGCGGCCAGGGCCAGGCAGGTGGTGTAGACCTCGCCCAGCCCCCCCAGGCCGCGCAGGCCGTGCAGCAGGCGCCACCAGTCGCTCTCGACCGTGAGGCCATAGCCGGCGCCCGCGCCGCCGGCCGGCTCGAGGTACAGCGTCGGATTCGCCGCCGAGCCGGCCAGGTCGATGTTGTCCGTCGAGCCGCCGACGTGGAAACGCGCCTCGCCGTCGCGCAGGAAGAGGCGGTGCCGCAGGGGCACGCCACGCGTCGCGTCGCCGGTGTTCGTCCAGGTCTCGCGCCAGTGCAGGAGGCCATCCGCCAGGGCCAGGGTCCGCTGCAGGCGCAGGCCCGGCCACACGGCCTCCAGACGGAAGCCCGCCGGGCCGTCCGCCGTGACTCGCACCTCCGGCGCCGGCGCCGGAATCGCCTCGGCGCCGTCGTCTTCGGCCAGGAGTGCCGACGGGGCGTCCGGGTTCATGCCCAGGCCGGTCTCGACCAGGAGATCCGGGCCGCCGTCGGCCGTGAGGACGAAGCCGCCGCGACGGCCCTGCGACAGGCGCAGGCCGCCCACCGACACCGCCGACGCCACCGGCCCGCGCGTCGGCAGATGCGAGACCGCCACCGGCAGCGCGGCGCGGTCGAGGTAGCCAAGGCGGAGGTCCTGCACCACCAGCGGCCGATCACCGGCGGCACGGAAGGCATTCCCGAAGGTCAGCGCGTTGCCGTCGACGCCGCGGGCGACGTCGCCGATGTCCAGGAGGAAGGTCCCGCCGAGGTCGTCCTTGGTCATGCTGTCGGCCTCGTTGGCATCGCGGGCGAACATGACCATCAGGCGCTCGCCCGAGGTGACGCCGAAGCCGAGGTTGCCATTTCGCAGCTCGAGCTGCGGCGCGCGCCCGATCAGGCGTTCCGTGCCGGCGCTGGTGAAACGACCCAGGCCGGTGTCGTTGACGCTGACGATGCCATTCCAGTTGCAGCCCCCGGGGCCGTCCGACAGCACGAAAGCACGGAAGCTCAGGACGAGGACCTTGCCAGCCTGCGCCGGCAGCGGCGGCAGGGTCAGGGTGACGCTCTGCTCGCAGGCCACGCGCTGCTCGGGCAACGCCAGCACGTCGCTGAGGACCACCGGATCGGCAGCCAGGAGCGGCGCCCCCAGCAGGGCCACCACCAGAGACATCGAGGTGCGCATCGTCGTCCGCCCTCCACCGCAGCCGCGCCATCGGCCGCATCAACACCGCCGCGTCGTGCGCCGCCGACCATCGGCAGCACCGCCCGCCAGACCGCCACCATCAGGACCGTAGCCCCCCGTGACGGCCCCCGCCAGCGCATCCCATGGAACCGCCGAGCGTCGGCTCGGCATCCTCCCGAGTGCCATTCCCCGGCGCCCGTGGTCGCGCTCGGCTCGCGCGGCCTACCTGCCGGCGGCAGCGCAATGCGTGGGCGCCACGAGCCGAGTGGCACTCTCCCGGGACCGCCGAGCGTCGGCTCGGCATCCTCCCGGGCGATCCGACGGATCCGCCCGATCGGTCCGATCCTCCCCCCGCCTCCGCTATCGGGTGTATGGTAGCGCTGCGTGGCGGTGTTCGAACCGCGCGGTCCGTCTCGTTGCCTGAACAGGAGTCCTTGCCGTGTTTGCACCCGTACGACCCTGGCGTCGCCGGCTGGGCCTGGCGCTGCTGGTACTGTCTGCCCTGATCCTCCTCGTGGTCTACGTCCTTCCCCCGGTGGCGCGCCGGCAGGTCCAGACCCGCCTCGGCGCCCTGCTTGGCCGGCCGGTCCGCGTCGGGGCCATCACCCTCAACCCCTTCACCGCACGGCTGCGGGTGCGCGGCCTGGAGGTCTTCGAGCCCGACGGCGCGACCCCGGCCTTCGGGTTTGCCGACGCCGCCGTCAACCTCGACCCGGTGATGTCAGTGCTGCGTCGGGCCGTGGTGGTCAGCGCCGTGGAGCTGCGCGGGCCGCACGCCGTCGTCGTCCGGCACGCGGACGGCACGCTGAATCTCTCCGACATCCTCGAACGGCGCAGCGCAGCACCGCCCGCCGCGGCGCCGCCCGAGGCAGCCCCCGAGGCGGGCGCCGCCTTGCCGCGTCTGCTGATCTCGGGCACGCGGGTCGACGCGGGCTGGTTCATCTTCCGCGACGAGCAGCAGGGCGCCCGTCAGCGCCTCATGGGCCTGCACATCGAGGTACCGCGGATCTCGACGCTGCCCGGCGACGGGGATCTCCTGGTGAAGCCCTACCTGCGCGCTGACCTCAATGGCCGCGAGCTGGTCCTGGACGGCTCGGCGAAGCCCTTCGCTGTGACCCGCAGCGGCACGACTCTCCTGCGGCTGCAGGACTTCGACCTGACCGCCCTGGCGCCCTACCTGCCGTCGCCCCGCACGGCCGACCTGACGTCGGGCCGTCTGGACATCGAGGTGACGGCCGC
>JAAYZO010000388.1 GCA_012514865.1 Lentisphaerota bacterium
CGCAAGCGATGTTTCGCCGTGTTGTATCCGGCACCCCCGGGCGCCGCCGCGGGGCGGCTGCCGTGGCGGCTGTCCCCAGCCGCCAACCTGGGAGCGCCGAGCGTCGGCTCGGCATCTGACCCGGGCGCTGCCGGCGCCCGGGGGGGTCCACGGACGGCGCCGTGGACCTACTTACCACGCGACGCCGTCGCGTCCTGCGGTGGCGCGATCTCGATCAGGTTGTCTGGCTTGGCGGTGTGGCGGGTGGTGGTGCCATCGGGCCAGCACGCCGTCAGCACGACCGGCCCGTCCCAGGTGCCGAGGCCGACGTGGATCACCGGGTCGTCCTGCTGGCCGTAGGTGCCGCTGCCGGCGCAGACCAGCCGCGTCAGCACGCGGTCGCCGAGACGCGCCTGCAGGCGTGTCCCCAGGATGGTCCGGCCGCTCGTGCCCGGTCCGACGCGCACACGCAGCCAGTGCCGCGCCGGCTCGCCGTCGGCGGCGCCAAGGTTGCGGTAGAGCCGCAGGGCCGGCTTGGCGCCGACCTCGCTCCGGCCGGCGGTGACGACCTCGAGCCAGCCGTCGCCATCGGCATCCGCCAGAGCCCCGGCGTAGGTGTCGATGCGGACGATCCCGGCCGCCTTGGCGCGCTCGACGAAGGCCGCGCCGCCGTGGTTCAGGAAGAGCCTGCTGGTGGCGTAGGCGAGGTTGTAGACCTGCGGCACGAAGAGGTCGGTCCAGCCGTCGTTGTTGAGATCGCCGGCGGCACAGCCTGCCCACAGTTCATCGCCTTGGAAGACGCCGGCTCCGCCGATCGGCATCGGCGCCACGCCCAGGCGCTCGCGCCAGTCCTCGAAGCCGACCGCGCCGCGGTGGTAGATCGCCGAGTCGTCGCAGACGTAGCCGCGGATGTCGTAGCTCTTGCCACTGCGGCCGACGTACTTGTGCACCAGGTTGGCGGTGAACAGGTCCATGCGGCCGTCGTTGTCGATATCGATCCAGCAGGCGCCGATGCTGTGGCCGTAGTGCGGCCCGTAGTGCTGCTTCAGCGTCGCGCTGTAATAGCGCTCCGGCTCGCGCCGGCCGGTGACGCCGTAGTGCCGGGCGCTGTCCTCGAAACGACCCCCGCCGCCGTTGTGCCAGAGCAGGTTGGCCTGCAGCCGGTAGTTGGCGACGAAGATATCCTGGCGGCCGTCGCCATCGACGTCGTCGAAAAGCACGGCCCGCCCGTAGGTCTTGCGGGCGATGCCGGCACTCTCGCCGATCTCGACCAGACGCACGCCGCCGTCGTTCCGCCAGAGCTCGTGCGGGTAGTAGGTCGGGTTGCCGTCGTTCCAGTCCTCGCCCATAGCGACGTAAACATCTGCGAAGCCATCGTTGTCAATATCGCCGGCGGCCATGGCCATCGCTTTCGGGTGGGGGGCAAAGCCGGTCGCAGCCGCCACGTCCGCGAAGGTGCCATCGCCACGGTTCCGCCAGAGCTGGCCGCGGCTGCTGACGATGTCGGTCCAGCCGTCGTTATCGAGGTCCACCGCCAGGGCCGGACCGCGCGGCGCCGCCGACAGCCCGGCCGCCGCGGTGACTTCCTCGAAGCGCGTCGACGCGACGGTGCCGGTGTTGCGGAAGAGGCGGTGGCCGTTGACGAGCAGGTCCGGGCGGCCGTCCTGGTCGCTGTCCAGCCAGTTGACGTACTGCGCGTCGACGCCATCCAGGCCGGCCTCGGCCGTGACATCCGCGAAATGCGGCACGATCAGCGGCAGCGGCACGACCGCCGGCGTGGCCTCAACCGCGGCCGGCCCCGCCGCCGGGCCATGGGCACAGCCCCACAGGGCGAACACCACCCCGCCCAGCGCGGCTCCCGCCAGCACGCCGCGCGCCGCCCGAAAGGTCATCCGCCGAGACCACCACGTCATCCACCCACCCTCCATACCGCTCTCACCGCGCCGGCCCCCCCGCGACGTCCCAGTAGAGGGCGCAGACGGCGTCGGCCATGCGACTCTGGTCATAGCGCCCGGCCCAGGCGCGGGCGGCCCTGGCGGCGCCGGCGCGTCGGGATGGCTCTCGCCACTGCAGGATGCCGGCCGCCAGATCGGCCGGCGTCGGGCCGGTCAGGGTCGCCGCCTGGCAGCCGGCCAGGATCTCGCTCGGGCCCGCTGCCTGTACCGCCACCACCGGCCGGCCCAGGGCCAGGGCTTCCACAATCGTCCGCCCGAAGGGCTCCTCGACGGCCGCCGAGACCACCACGTCGGCCGCCGCCAGCCAGGGCAGCGCCGACGTGGCGTCGGTCACGAAGACAACGCGCCCATCGACACCCAAATCGGCGGCGCGGACGCGCAGACGCTGCAGATAGCCGGCGTCGGCGTGACCGCGCACACGGCCTACCAGCACGCCGACCAGGCCATCCTGCTCGCGACTGGCCAGGGCCAGGGCCTCCAGGAAGGCGCCGTGGCGCTTCCAGGGAACCATGTCGGCCACCATCGCCACCCGCAGTTGCGCCGCCGCGAGGGCCGGGTCCGACACCGGTGTGGTCGCCGCCATCGGCGCCAGATCGAAGCCATTCGGAATCACCCGCAGCGGCACCTCCGGAAAGGCCGCCCACTTCGCGGCAACGGCCTGCGAGATGGCGATGACCTCGGCCAGCCGCGGCGCCAGCAGGCGCAAGGCCAGGGCCGGCACGCGCAGATCGCGGTCATGCAGCACCAGCGGCGCCTGCCGCCGCAGCGCCCGCGGCACCAGCAGGCCGGCACGGATGCCGTGGGCGTGGATCAGCGTCGGCTGCCACCGCCGCGCCGCCAGGAGGATCGGTCCCCGGGCCGCCAGGCGGTCCCAGGCATAGCGCGCCATACCCGCGGCGGAACGCTGCCAGTGCGCGGTGCGAAGCTCGCGCACCGGCCATCCGGCCTCGCGGCAACTCTCGAGCAGACCCCCCGGCGTGCGATCGGCACTCAGGACCACCGGCGACCAGCCACGCGACGCAACGCCATGAAGCAGAGTCAGCAGGCTGCGCTGCGCTCCGCCCGTGAAGGGGGCGCAGTCCACGACCATCGTCGTCTGGGAGGAACCCATTCCCATGACATCCCACCATACAGCCGCCCCCGAGACGACGCCAACGGCACGACCGGTGCGACAGGGCTGATCGAAGATCGCGTCAGCGCTCACCTGGTCACCCTGAAGGGGTGCCAGATCGTAGCCGGGGGTCGCGCGCAGCACGACCCCCGGAA
>JAAYZO010000389.1 GCA_012514865.1 Lentisphaerota bacterium
CTTCAGAACGAGCGCCTGCCGACCGTCAGCGGCCTCGAGATCGTCGGCGAGCACCCGGAGGCGGTCGGCATCCACCTCGAGGCGCTCTGGCAGCCGACCCTCAGCGGGGTGCATGTCCGCGACTGCCTGCATGGCATCCACGTCTACCGGCACAACCGCAACCTCATCATCAGCGCCTGCCATGTCCACCACTGCCATGGCATCGGGGTCTTCTACGACCACGTCAACCTGCACCAGAGCAACATCGTCGGCTGCCACATCAGCTACAATCGCGGTGGGGGCATCAAGGTCCTGGAGAGCGAGATCCGCAACTTCCAGATCACGGGCAACGACATCGAGTACAACGTCGACCACGAGGCGGCCGAGTCGGCGGACATCTGGATCGAGTCGCGGCTCTCCAGCGTGCGCGAGGGCACCATCGCGAGCAACACCATCCAGGCGGTGCCCAGCCCCGGCGGCGCCAACATCCGCATCCGCGGCTGGGACGACGCCACCCGCCACAAGGTCGGGCACTGGGCCATCTCGGGCAACCTCATCAGCAGCCAGGAGGTGAATGTCCACCTCGCCTACGCCCGGAATGTGGTGATCACCGGCAATGTCTTCTACTCCGGTCACGAGCGCAGCCTGCGCTTCGAGCATTGCGACCAGGTCATCCTGGGATCCAATGGCATCGACCGCAATCCCGACTACCGCGTCGAGACCGGCGACGGGGTGCTCTTCGAGCGCTGTGACGGCTGCCTGATGACCGGCATGGTCCTCAAGGGCAGCCGCGGGGACGGCCCCGACGCCGCCGCGGTCGAGATCCGCGGCAGCACCGCGGTGCGCGTCGCCGAGTGCCAGATCCTCGAGGCCGAGCCCTGCGGCGTGCTCCTGCAGGACAGCGCCGACTGCGCCGTCACCGGCTGCACCATCCGCGACCGCCGTCAGCCGGCGCGGCTGGTCGAGGCCATCCGCGTCGTCGGCGGCGCCAGCCACCTCGTCGAACGCAACCAGACCGACTGAGCCGGATATTCCCCGCCGTCTTGATCCTATCCCCCTTGGCGGTCTTGGCGGCCTGGCGAGAGACAATCCGGGTCTTTCTGCCGAGCCCGGCCGACCGGCCGGGCCCGCGCCGAGGCGGGACGCCTCGCGGTTGTGGACAGGGAAGGGGAAGGGAAAGAGGAGGAGTTTTCTCGCCAAGCCGCCAAGAGCGCCAAGAAGAGGGGAAATGCAGATAGGTCGAGTACGCCCGTGCGTCGGTGCGTCGGTGGCGACAAGCGGGTGGGAGGCGGCAGGCGCATCCTTGCGCATGTTCCGGCGTCCCCGCGCGCCGGCGGGGCGGCTGCAGGGCTTCCGCGTTCCCGATCCTCTTCCCCCTTGGCGCTCTTGGCGGCTTGGCGAGAGACGATCCGGTGCCTTTCTGCTGAGCCCGGCCGACCGGCCGGGCCGCGCCGGGCAGGGCTGATCGAAGATCGCGTCAGCGCTCACCTGGTCACCCTGAAGGGGTGCCAGATCGTAGCCGGGGGTCGCGCGCAGCACGACCCCCGGAA
>JAAYZO010000390.1 GCA_012514865.1 Lentisphaerota bacterium
AGTCCCTTGCGTCCCTTGCGTCCCTTGAGTCCCTTGAGTCCCTTGAGTCCCTTCCCGAGCCCGGCCACGCCGGGCCGGGGAAGCGTCGTCACGACACGCCGAAGGCGTCCCGCATCAGGGGCCGCAGGTCGACGCTGTAGATGCCGCGGAAGCCCTCGAAGGTGCCGTCGAACGAGATGCCGATGCCGGCGCGGTTCCAGCGCGGGTGGAGGTCGCAGCGCACGTCGATGACCGTCACCGGCATATCGCGCAGACCGCCGAGGGTCACGCCGCGCCGTTGCCCCAGGTGGTAGAGGTAGAGGTAGCGGTAGCCCTGCCGCGGGTAGCTGTCGTAGAGCATCCACTGTCCATCCGGCGAGGTGCTGCAGTGGCCGTCGAAGGGGAAGAAGGCGGCGTCGATGACGGTCTGGGCCCCGGTCACGACATCGACCTGGTAGAGCTGATTGCCGTCCTTGCCGACCATGAAGAAGACGAGCGTCCGGTCGTCGCTCCACCAGTAGTGCGAGGCCATCGCCGCGTCGACCACGGTCGTCAGGAGTCGCCCCTCGCGGTCGGCGACGAAGACCGTGGTAGCCCAATGGCGTGCCTCGCCCTCGGGGAAGGTCCTGGCCAGGAGCACCCAGCGGTCGCCGGCGGGGTTCAGGGTGAGGTGATTGACGCAGATCTTGCGGTCCTGCCCGGGGAAGGCGTGCGCCATGGCCTCCCAGAGCCGCTCCAGGCTGAGCACCTGGCGCGCCCGGGCACGCTCGACATCGACCCACCAGACGCCATCCTCGGCCGGGTGGCGCTGCGACGCCCACGGATCCGGCTTCTGGCAGTACCCATACCCGGGCCGGAAGGCGAAGACGCGGTCGAAGTTGACCGCCAGACCGCGACGGCCGTCGACGGAAAGGTCGGCCAGGGCCATGGGCAGCTCGCGGCCCTGCCGGCGACGGAGGTCACGGACGACGCCGCGGTACTCGCCGGCGGCGGTGGCGGTGTTGTAGAAGACCGTCTGGGGCCGCTCGCCCACCCACTGCAGCATGGCGCCCTGCTGGAAGTTCCAGGCGCGGGTGCGGGCGAAGACGCGCGGTGCGCCGGCGGCCGCGCCGGTGTCATCGAGGTCGATGACGGCCAGCTCGGCCTCGTCGGACGGCCCGGGCAGGCGGTCGCAGAAGCCGACCCGATGGGCGAGGTGGCGGCGGTCATCCGGCGCGAAGGCCTGGTTGTCGTAGTAGCCGAAGAACCAGTGCTCGCCGGCAGGCGTGAGGCGGCGGAACGTGACGCGGGCATCGACCATCGGTTCCATGCAGAGCGACTCCTTCATGGGTGAACGGGCGCCACGGCGCCCGGGTCAAACCGGCTCAGGCCGCGGCCGGTGGCCATCCAGATGCGGCCGCGCGCGTCCTCGGCCAGGGCCATGACCGCGTCCCAGACCAGGCCGCTGTTGCGGGTTGTGAAGGTCTGCCAGCCGCCGGCGGCGTCCAGGCGTGCCACGCCGCGCCGCGAGGCGAACCACACGCTGCCATCGCGGGCAGGCAGGATGGCGCTGATGCGCGGGCTCGGCAGCGGCGGCGCCGCGATGGCCTGCACCGTGCCGTCGGGACGAAGGCACGCCACGCCGCCACGCTCGGCGTCGAGGGCCGCCACCCAGATCGCGCCGCCCGGACCGCGCGTCAGACAGGACGGCGTCCGGCCCAGCTCCGGCGGCAGGGCGACCCGCTCCCAGGCCTCGCCGACGCGCCGGCAGAGGCCGTTGGAAAAGCCGACCCACATGACGCCGTCATCGGCGCGCACCATGGCGTGGCAGGACGAGCTCGGCAGCTCGCCCGCGGCCTGCGTCCAGAGCGACCACGCGCCATCGGCGCCGCGACGCGCCAGGCCATTGCCCCAGCGGCCGCCGACCCAGCAGCGGCCCTCGGCATCGACCGCCATGCAGCCCCAGCGCTCGTTCTTCGCGCCGTTGCCGACCTTCTCGGAGCGCACCTGGCCGGCGGCGTCGACAAGGCGCACGCCGGAGCCTACTGCCAAGGCCACGCCGCCCTCCGGGAGGGCCGCCATGCCGTAGATCGCCTCGCCCGGCAGGACCGTCTCCCAGCGCTCGTCGACATAGCGCACGGCGCCGTGCATGGTGCCGGCCCAGATCGCCTCACCAAAGGCCGCCAGAGTGATCGTCTGCGGCCAGGGCAGGTCCGGCGGTCCGAAGGTCGTCCAGCCGGCCGACGAGACGGCCGCGTCCTGCACCGTGAAGCCGTCGCAGAGCGCCCCGCGGAAGCCATCCGGGTTGGTCACCGCGAGGTCGTAGACGCCCGCCGGCAGGTCGGCGGGGAACGCCGCCTGCAGGACCGTCGGGCTCTCCACCACCACGCCCTCGAGGCGCCGCGCGCCGAGCTGCACGGTCAGGCCGGCCTGGAAGTTCACGCCGGTCACACGCAGTGTCCCGGCGCGGCCCGCCGGCAGGCGGTCCGGCGCCACCGCCGTGAGATCCAGGAGGCCGTCCGAGGCGGGTCGGCCCAGGGGCACCTCCCAGTAGCTGTACTCCAGGGCGAAGGAGGCCTCCTGGCCGATCTCGCGGTAGGCCTTGCGGAAGGCATGCACGGGGGCATCGCCGTCGAGATGGGCCTGGATCGAGCCATCGACGTGGTTATGCGTCTGGCCGCGCACCCAGAGGCCGTCGGCGGGATACGGATTGCGGATGCGCCCGTCGGCGTCGACCCGGAAGGGCTGCGTCAGCGCCTCGCTCGTGGCCGAGGTGCGCACGATGGCCCGCACGAAGACCATCTCGCTCAGGGGCACCCCGAGGGCCGCCAGGTCGACCGCGCTGCGGGTCACGCCCTCGTCGCGCTGCAGGCAGACGCCGGCGCCCGTGGCGTTGCCGACGGTGAAGCTGCCGCCGGGCTGGTTGTACTGTCCGGCCCGCAGCCACAGCACCTCCGAGGGCTGCCCCAGGTCCAGAACAATCCGGCTGCCCTCGACCGCCACCCGCTCGATCGTCGGGCCATTGCTGACATACAGCGCCCCGGCCCGCAGCGCCGCCTTCAGCGCGTGCTCGTCAAGGCGCGGCACGAGCGCCGCGTACCACGACAGGCCGATGCGGGTGCGCGAGTGTGTGTCGTCGGCCGCGAAGGCCCAGAGCGGCGGCCGGCCGGCGGCGCAGCGCCGGCGCAGGACGTCGTCCCAGAGGGCGTCGCGCGAGGCCGCCTCGCCGGCGTAGTGGATCTCCATGCCGGCCAGGCCCTCGAGCGAGGCGATCCACGCCGCCTGCGTCACCGACGGATGCGCCAGCACCGCCAGGGCGCCGGTGCCATCGGCAACGCAGGTATGCAGGGGGTCGTTGACCCAGTCGAGGTGGTCCTGGTAGGAGCCCTCCCCCGGCGTCGGACGCTTGTCCACCGCGAAGAGGGTCACCACATGCGCATAGGAAATGGCCGGCTCGCCGATGGTCACCCGGCCGAACTCCTCGACGGCGCGGCACACCAGCGGCCGGGCCTCGGCAGCACCGGCCGGCAGCGCCGCCAGAACCGACGCCGCCAGAACCGAACAGAGATTGACGTGGAGGGACAACGTCGACATGGCAAGACCTTTCCTGCAACAGACACCCTGCCCGCCAACATAGCGCCGCGATCCGGCGCCCGCCGGTGCCACGGAGGGCTGGTGCCACGGAGGGCTGTTTGGGGATCGTGCCAGCGTCTGCATGGTCACCCTGGAGGGGTGCCAGATCGTAGCCGGGGGTCGCGCGCAGCCCGACCCCCGGGGCCGCGGGTTGCACGCCATGCACCCTGGAGGGGTGCCAGAACCGGATTTCCAGACAGCCATGGGCAAATTGCGCCGCCCGCGGGAGCGGCTGGCACAGCCGCCACTACATCCAGGACACCGGCGCGGGCGAGGAGCCCCGCGCCGCCCGCCGGAGCGGCTGGGGACAGCCGCAGACACAGGCGGGACGCCTGGGCCACTCTCGGGAAGCGCGGCGGCGGGAACGTGGACGGGGTGGACACTGTGGACAGAGTGGACATCGTGGACAGGGTGGACGCCGCCGCGGGCCGGCGCGGAAAGCCATGCGCAGGGATGCGCACGCCACATCCCATCCGGAGCGGCTGGGGACAGCCGCCGACACAGGCGGGACGCCTGGACCACTCTCGGGGACGGCTGACGCCGCCCGAGCCCTTCCGGCCTGGCGCGGCGCCGTTGCCGCCGCTATGGTATAGTTTCTCCAAAGCCATCGCGAGCCCCCCGTGGGCTTCAAGGGCTGTCCGCGTGCAGCGCGCGACAGCGTGACATTCGCTAGAAAGGCCCAGCCGATGCGGATTGCGAAAGGACTCCTGTTGGTGACTGCCGGCCTGCTCGGGCTCTGGCTGGCGGCGGGCCTGCCGCGCCAGCGCGGCCCGTCGCCGCAGGCGCTGATGCCGCCGCCGGTGGCGGCCGTCAACAGCCCCGCGGCGCCCGCCCGTCAGCGTCCCGCCGGCGCCGTGCCCACACCCGGCACGGCTGAGACGGAGGCGGTCGAGGATCTCTTCATCTGCCCGCTGTACAGCCCGGACCCCGACGCCAAGGCCACGATCGAGAGGTTCCTCTTCGGCCTCGGGGCACGGCGTTCGCAGGGCCGCTGCGTCTACCGTCACCCCGGGCTGAGCCGGCCGGTGGTCATCCACATCGTCACCGACCGGGCCGGCTTCGAGCGGGCCTTGACCACCGAGGGCGCCCATGTGATCCTCTGCAGCCACGCCAACTACGGCCTCGGGCCGGCCTTCGCCACCCCAGGGGAGATGTGGTCGCAGACCATCACCGACCTGCGCACGATCGACGATGACCGCCTCTTCACCTGCTCCTCTCCGTGGATCGGCGTCAATGTCCTGAAGATGCGCGAGAAGCAGAAGTACCCGTTTTGGGCACCGCGCTATCGCGATGGCGCCAGCGCAGTCATGCCGTACACCTTCGGCGACCCCGCCGGTAACCCGCCCTACAACTACCTCCTGACCTACCAAGTGCCGGGCGACCCGACCCGCTACCCGATCGAAGCCGCTCCAGACAGCTTCCTGGAGCGCTTCCCGACGACGCGGCGGCCGGCCTGGAACGACCCCGACGGGGGTACCCCGGACCCCGCCAACCCGGCGCATCGCAACTACTTCATCACCAACGACCAGCAGGACTTCCTGTGCGAGGGCGCGTGGTCGGCCGCGTTCTATGACGACGAGGCCTCGGACGACGACTGCCTGACGGCCCCGGCCGGCGACGGCACCAGCACCGCGACCTGGGCCTTCGATATCCCGCACGACGGCCTGTACGAC
>JAAYZO010000391.1 GCA_012514865.1 Lentisphaerota bacterium
GGCCGGCAGGGCCTGGTCCGAGAGGGGCTGGTCGGGCGCGTGAAGGAGCACCGCGTCGAGGGCCAGGCCGGTGCTGTCGACGTTGGTCAGCCGCAGGCGGTGCCGGCCGGCGTCGAGGGCCACGGCGGCCGCCTCGCCGCGGTCGTCGACGAGGGTCCACAGGTCCATGGCGGTATAGGATCCCGTGGCCGGGAAGCGCAGCGCGGCGGCGGCCGGGTGCGGCACGGCGCCGTCGATCTCGAGGCGCCGTTCGGTGGGGTTGGTCGCGGCATAGCGGAAGGAGATCGCGACGGTCGCCGCGGCCGGCAGATCGAGGTCCCACTCGGCCCAGGTGCCGTGGTCGTCCCAGTAGCTCAGCACCTTGCCGCCGAGGGCCTGTTCGCGCGTGATGACGCGGAGCTTCCCGGGGCCGCCGCTGCGGGCGTAGTCCTCGCCCTCGAGGCGCCGCGGCGTCTCGGCAGGCCGCGCCGTGGCGCCGGCGATCAGGGCGATGGCGAGCAGGAGGGCAGGACGCCGCACCAGAGACCGGCTCGCGCGGCGGCGTATTCCTGCCGCTGCGGGGCCACCGCTGCGGATCCGCTCGGCGGGGCCGCGGGCGGGCGGTTGACGGTTAGGCGGCGCGGTCATGGTCATCGCTCCGCTCCCGGTTCGGTCAGGACGACATGGCGGTGCGGCGGCAGGCGCAGCGTCGGGCCGAGGGTGACGATCTCCGAGCGCGGCTCGGGGGTGCCGTCGTGGTGTCGTTCGACGCGTCGGCCGGCCCACTCCGGGGTGACCTGCCAGTCGAGGGCGGTGTCGGTGGGGTTGTGCAGGAGGACCACACTCCCCTCGGCGGCGTCGAGGACCAGGCCGCGCAGGCCCTCGGCGGTCGCCAGGCGGCGCACGGCGCGGGCCGGCTCGGACCACCCCGGGAACACCTCGACCACGACGTAGTGGCGCTGGCCGCGCGGGATGGCCCGCCGTGTCGGCGCCGCGCCGCCGGCGACATCGCGCAGGACGATCTCGCGGCTGGCGAAGCTCTCGGGCGGGTCGATGTAGAAGGTCTCCGAGGGCTCGGTGATGACATCGGCGTAGGTATGCTCGTGCAGCCGGCAGAGCATCATACCATACTTAAAGAAGGACGCATCGCGCCGCTCGATCTCCTTCGGCTCGACGCCGCGGCCGCGGCCGCAGCCGAAGCGCACCCGTCCGTGGATGGCGTAGGCCTCGGTGTCGGCCAGGGCCTCGATCTCCAGGAGCCCGACGAGGCGGTGCGGGCTCAGGAGCCACTGCTGATTGCCGGCCCAGTCGGTCAGCGTCGAGCGGCCGCCCCAGGCGACATTCTGGATGCGGTAGCGCGTCGTGAAGGCCGCCAGGTCCGCCGCGATGGTGCTGCGGTTGCGCTCGTCCTGTGAGAGGTATCGGCAGCTCTTCCAGCGCAGGCCGTCGGGGGCTACGCGGACCTCGTTCGTGACCACCTGCAGGGCCGCGTTCAGGGGGTTGGCGGCGGCCGGGTCATCGGCGATCATGGCGCCGACGAAGGTGTCCTTGCCCTGGTAGCCGCTGCCGACATCGCGGCCGGTGGCGGCGAAGGAGAAGGCCCCATAGCGTCCGCGCGGCCCTTCGGTATTGCGGTCGTAGACGACATAGCGGTCGGGCAGGGGCTCATCCGGGAAGTCGCGGTAGGCCATGGCGGCGTAGGCGGCGAACTGCCCGCTGGGCCGGCTGCGGGTGAGGGCCTGGTTGGCGATGCGTTTGTTGAGGCGGCAGCCGGTCATGCCGGCGACGATCTCGGGGCCCTCCGGGGCGGCCAGGCGCGTCCAGTAGTGCTTCCAGAAGCAGTCTGTGTAGTCCTCGGTGATGCCGCTGGGCTCGACCACCAGCGGGTAGTACGGGCGGCTGCGGACGATCACCTCCCGGGCCAGGGCCTCGCCGGTGAGCTGGGCGTAGCGCGCCACGGAGGCGACGTTGATCTGGTGGTAGACGAAGCACTCGTTCTGGTAATCGCAGTAGGTGAAGGCGCCGTCGGGGTAGACGCACGCGGCGATGCCGGCGAGGAAGCGCCTGGCCTCCCGGCGCAGGCTGTCGTCGTCGAAGATCTCGCCGCCGAGGGCCATCATCAGCATGTAGGTGACGTCCATATTCGGGTAGCGCATGTCTTCAGGTCGCGGCTTGCCATCGCCGTAGGTGCGTCTCTGGAAGTCGAGGACGGTCCGTGCCGAGGCGGCCCAGGCGGCGTCCTTGCTGGGGAGAATGAGGTCGGGGTAGGTTGTGCGCAGCCAGAGCCATGCCTCGAGGGTCGGGCAGTAGGCGAAGCGGTTGATATTCGGGTCGTGGTAGCCGTGCGAGAGCTGGCGGTAGGGATTGAGGTCGCCATCGAGGTGGTTCTCGAACTCGGCCTGCAGGCCGCGCAGGATGAAGCGCAGGAGCCCCGGGTCGCCGGCCAGCGGGCTGTCTTTCTGGCAGAACGCCCACGTCGCCGCGGCGATGCGGTCGCCGAGGCCGCGGAACTCCCAGCCGCTCTTGAACTGCCGGTGGCCCTCGAGGCCCTTGGCGTAGGTGCGCCGGTCGGCGGCGTGACCGCGGGCGGCCTCCAGGACGCTGGCGGCGTAGGGGTTGCCGGCGATATCGGCCACGGCGGGGAGGTACCCCTCGGGCGGCTCCCGGCGCGGACCGGCCGGCTGGTCGAGGCGTGCGGCGATGTCATCGAGGCTGGCCTGAGCCTCGTTGCCGAGGCCGGCGGCGATGGCGGCGCGGGCGTCCTCGAGGCCCCAGTCCAGGGCCGCCTTCTTCAGGGCCGCGGCGGGCGTGTCGGTCGGGAGGGCCTCGACGCGGGCGGCCAGGGCCTCGATGGCGGCGGCGGCCGCCGCGGCGCGCTCGGCGCCACGGCGCTCGGCGTCGACTGCGGCCGTCGCCGCCGCGGTGTCGAAGCGCAGCGCGAGGTCGTCCCACCAGACCTGGCCCGCGCCGTCGATGGCGCCGAAGACCAGGCTGAGGCGGGCGGCCTCGGGGCGCGTCCGGAAGGCCTGCCGGAGGAGCCGCCAGGCGCCGTCGGTGGCCTCGCCCCAGGCGGTCAGGCTGTGCACCGCGACGCCGGCCTCGTCGGTCATGCGCAGGCTGATGCTGACCGCCTGGCGCGGCACGGCCGGGGAGCCCTCGGTGCGGTACCATGCCTCGACGACCCAATGCCCCTGGCCGAGGCGGCGGGAGAGGGCGAGGCTGGCCCTCTCGAGGTCGGCGTTGGAGGCGATGCGCAGGCTCTGGCCCGGGCCGTGGGCGATGGCGCTGTCGAGGGCGAAGCGCTCGCGGGGGCCGTTGAGGGTCCAGCCATCCGGGCAGGCATCGCCGTCGGCATTGACCTCGAGGTCGGGGTTGGGCAGCAGGTTGCTGCCGTCGTGCGGGGGCTCTTTCTGCAGATCCAGGCTCAGGGCGGCGCGTTGTTTCTCCAGCATGGCGAGTTCCTCCTCGGTGGCCTCGATGACACGCAGGTCGGCAATCTCCACGGCGGCGTCGGTGCCGTCGCCCTCCTGGGAGATGAAGAGCTGGATGAAGGCGACCTGTTGGAGGTCCGCCGCGGGGTCGCGGCCGCCGGGCGTGGCGAAGCGTGTCAGGTGGAAGGTCACCTCGCGCCAGTCGGTGGTATCGAGGCGGACCGCGTCAGCGCGGTTGGCGTAATACACCGTGGGCTTGCCGGTCTCGAGCCGGCCGAGCTGGAGGTGGAGGCGGTGGCCGTTGCCGTCGCCGCGGAGGCGGCAGGTGACGCGGCCGGCGCGGCGGAGGTCGAGGCGGGCCGGGGCGAAGTAGGTCGCCCAGCCGAAGGTGAAGCCGGTGAAGCTGCTCTGCCAGTGCAGGACGGTCTCCCGATCATCGCGGCGCACCTCGAGGCGGCAGTTCTCCTTGTGACGCCAGAGGGGCGGCGCGGCCGACTCGAGGGGCACCAGGTGGAGCACCTCGGCGGCGCCGGCCAGGAGGGCCGTGGCGCCCAGCCCGAGGAGGAGGGCGACGCGGGCGGGCAGGGCAGCAGTCATGGTGGTGTGTCTCCGATGCGCCGCGGCCGCGCCGCGGCACTGCAGCGGCGCGGCGGGCGGCGACCGCGGTCATCCCGCGCCGCGGCGGGCGGCGTCCGTCAAGGGCTGCCTCAGTTGAGCGTGCCGCGGTTGAACAGGCAGACCTCGCTGATCCAGAAGATGTTCGGCCGCACGGCCGGGCCGCCGCCCTTGGGCTGCCAGAGCCGGACGCGGTCGGTGCTGGTCGGCGGCCAGGTATGCTGCGAGACAGTGCTGCGCGGGTTGTCGCGCACTGCCAGGACGGTCTGCCAGGCGGTGCCGGTCCAGAATTGGACCTCGTAGTGCACCGACGAGTACACCTGCTGATTGTCGACGGCCCAGTAGATCCAGAGTTCCGAGAGGGTCCGTGCCTCGGGGAAGCGTATCTCGAGCCAGTGTCCCTCCTCGCCGGCGTGGTCCTGCGAGGCCCAGGCGCGCTTGGTCCAGTGCAGGGCGCTGGTCTCCCAGACGCCATCGATGGTGACGTCAGGGCTGTAGCCCGAGTAGCTGCTGTCGGCGCTGGCGGTGGCGCCCTTCTCGGCGAGGGCCATATCGCCCTCGGGCGGCGGCGGGAGGTGGCGGAACTCGGCGGTGCCGGCGTCGAGGGGTCGACCCTGCTCGGTCCAGACGGTGAACTCCAGATCGGCGACCGTGGTGCGCCCCGGCGGCGCGGCGACGCGGAACTCGGCGGTGGCGTCGGCGGGTCCGAGGCGGACCTCGGGCGGTTCGACCGGGAGCGGCCCGGCGGCCTTGACCACCAGGGTCGTGGGCTCATGGAGGCGCTCGACCGTGACCGTGTAGACCACTGCCGCGGCGGCGGTGTCGTCACGGCGGGCAACGCGCATGGCCACCACCGGGGTGAAGTGGACATGCTCGACGCGGAGGACCGTCACCGGGTCGGCGCCCGGCATGGGCACCTCGATCGCGGTGCGCACCTGGGTGCAGCCGGGCAGCTCGCGGCGCAGCCGGAGGGCGTCGGTGGTGAGACCATGGGCGGGCAGGTCCGGCGTGCTCAGGCGCAGGACGGTGCGTTCGGGCACGGCCCAGCTTCCGAGGAGGCGCGCCTGCGAGCCCCCGGGGTTGAGGGCCAGGGTCACGGCCAGCTCGGCTGAGACCGGCCCGACGGCCTGGCCGCGCCGTTCCAGGCTGGCGCCGGTGGCGAAGAGCCGCCACTCGGCGAGGGTGCGTTCGGCGTCGCGCAGCTCGGTCAGTTGACTCAACCGCTCGAGACTCTCGGCCTCGGCCGCGACCAGAGACTGCTCCTGACGGAGGCGGCCCAGCAGCGGCCCGACCGCCTCGAAGGCCGCCGGCGTCAGGCCGCGCAGCGACGTCGCCAGAGACCGCAGGCGCTCGGTATTCTCAGAGCGGCCGCGCACGATGGCGGCGTGCTCGCAGTGGCGCGCCGCGCGCTCGGCGTACCAGCGGTGCGCCGCGGCGCGGTCGGAGACGCGCAGGATCGTCAGCGCCTCGCTGCCGTCGACCAGGGGCACCTCGAGGCCCGCCGCGGTCGGCCGCGACGGCACCGGGCAGAGCTGGACCGCGTCGAGGACCACCGGGTCGGCCATGCCCTCGAGCAGCGCCGGCAGGAGGCGCAGGGTCGCCTGGCGGCCGGCGCGCGGGGCGCGCACGGTGAGGTACACCGCGCCGGCGACGATGGGGTGGTCCGACCCCGGCGGCGTCAGGCCGGCTGACCGCGGCCCGCCGAAGCGCTCCGCCGCGACGCCCTCGACCAGCGGCACCGGCTCCCAGCCGGCCTGCGACATCTCGATGAGGGCCGGGTAGAATGTGTGGCAGACATCGCCATAGCTGGCGTAGCCCTCGCGGACCATCCGGCCGGTCGAGGGCATGTGGCCCCACTGCGCGCTGGCGAGGACGTACTCCTCGGCCGTGGCGCGGTCGCCGAGGCCGTGCAGGTTGATGAAGTTCATCGGCAGGCAGGGCTTCTGGGCGCTCCCGAAGCGGTGGTAGCCCATGAGGGCGCGGTCGCGGAAGATCGCACTCTCGATGCCGACGATGTCGAGGGCCGTGTAGCTGGTCCAGGCGTCGAGGGTCGGGCCCATGTTCCCGAGGATGGTGCGGCCCTGAGCGCGGTAGCGGTCCTGGATGAAACGCAGCCACTTGAAGCTCTGCAGGCGGCCGTGCTGGCCGACGACGAAGGTGCCCGGGTCGTAGCTCAGCGGGTGGCTGATGCAGGCAAAGTGGTCCGGCCGGTGGCTCATGTACCAGCATGTCCAGGCGCCGGCGCCGCCGATGTAGGCGCCATCGAGGTCGGGGCTGGCCGCGAAGAGGGCATCGAAGAAGGCGGTGCCGCGCCGGGCCGGGGTGAGGCGGTCGTCGGGCAGGCGCAGGTCCGGGTCGACGTTGCAGATGAAGCGCAGCAGGCTCAGCGGCGTGGTCGGGCGGACGTCCGAGCCCCAGTTGTCGGTGATCATGACGCGGTACTGCCCGGCCGGGTCGGTGAGGGCATTGTCGCGGACGAACTGGATGTCGTCGCGTCGGCCGAGGGTCTCGAAATCGCCATTCTCGAGGAGTTCCTCGCCGGTGCCGGTGCGGATGCTGACGTCGTCAAACCAGGCGGTGCCGGTGTGGTTGCGGAACATGGCATAGACGCGCAGCTCGACGACCGGCGCCCGCGGTGTGATGGTGTGCTCGGCGCGTTCCCAGTCGTGGGTGCCGGCCTTGAAGGTGGCGCACTGTCCGAACTGGTAGCTGCCGTCGGCGAGGAGGCAATCGACGTAGATCGCGTAGTCGTGGGTGTTGCCGCTGTGCGAGGCGACGCCCTCGGCGCGGCTCCAGGCGCTGACCTGCAGGGCCTCGGGGCTGGCCTTGGCGGGGCGGACGATCTGCTGGGCATGGCGTGTCAGGCGCGGCCCGTCGGCACTGGCGCGGTAGGCATGGCGCCCCTGGCGGGCGATCGCGGTGTCGATCTCGCCGCCGTTGAGCTTCCAGGCCGCGGGGCTGGGCAGGGCCTCCAGGGCGGCCATCTGGTGCATGGCGTCCTCGTAGCCCTTGGGCAGTCCCGGCCCGGGGAGTTGGATGGTCTGCGAGCCGGTCTCGTTGTAGGGGAACATGCCCATATCGCGGTCGTGGTCGTCCTGGAGGCTGCCCTGGCCCTCGTGGTAGGCGTAGTGCTGCGGGTTGGGGATATTCCGTGTTTCGTTGGCGAAGAACCAGCCGCCGTGGCGCTTCTCGACACTGCGGAAGCGCTCGGGGAAGAGCCGGTAGTACTCGGCCAGCGCCGAGCGGTAGTGCCAAGCCGGGTCGGTGGCGTAGAGGACGATGGCGAAGGGCGCCCGCATGCGGAAGGCCTCGGGCGCCTGGTTGCTGAAGCCCAGCGGCAGGCGCATGGTCACGGCGCGCTCGGCGGGGAGGTGGCGGAAGTCGTAGACGTACGGCGCCTCGGCCGGCATGGCCATGGCCAGGAGGTCGCGGTCGCTCGAGAGCACCCGCAGCGGACAGATCGGCTGCTTGTTCAGCAGCTTCGGCGCCAGCATCATGTCGGTGACGCCGTCGCCCGTCGGCAACGACACGCCCTCGAAACGCAGGACCAGGTCGACCACCGCGTCGGCCGTGCCCGAGGCGGTGACGACGCCCTCGAGCCAGAGCGCGCCGTCGCGGCTGCGCAGGTCGCAGTCCAGACGGAAGGCGTCCGCCGCCGCCGGCTCACGGCGGCGCGGGTCGAGCAGCCCGACCTCGCCACGCACGCCCTCGAGGACCTCGCCGGCGAGCGCCAGACGCGTCAGGCGGTGACCCTCCCAGGTCACCTGAAGGGCCCCGGCCGTCAGCTCCGCGGCACGCGACGCGGCGCCGAGACAGAGGCACACCATGACGACAGCGCGAACGATCGAGCGCATCGGGAACCTCCTCCGGGTGGGGGCAGAGTGGACAGAGTGGACTGGGTGGACGAGGTGGACATCGTGTACTGGGTGGACGGCCGTTGCGGGGGAGGCGCTGCCGTGGGCCGGCGGCGCCCGCGGCGGCCGTCGGGCGCCGCGGCAGGCGTCGCCCGTAGCGGCTGAAGAGCGCTCTGATAGGCCTCGGCATCCCATGGCGCGCGGGTCCTCCCGTCAGCCGCGCGGCGTGCCCGCGGCTAACGGGACTGTAGACCGCGCCGGCGGCGCTGTCCAGGCCGCGCGGGGCGATCGGGCCAGGGCTGATCGACGATCGCGTCAGCGCTCGCCTGGTCACCCTGAAGGGGTGCCAGATCGTAGCCGGGGGTCGCGCGAGAGCACGACCCCCGGAA
>JAAYZO010000392.1 GCA_012514865.1 Lentisphaerota bacterium
GCTTCGGCGATGACCTGGAACGTATCGCCAGAGCCAACCAGGAGAACCTCAAGGTCCACGGTGACTGGGTCGTCCTGCCCCCCGTCGTCATCGACGTCGCGACCGGACGCTTCGGCACCGACGCGGCGGGGGGGCTCTACATCGCCATGGGGCGGACCTGGCACCCGATCGAGACCGTCGTCTACAGCCCCGACGGCAGCCGCGAGGTCCTCTTCCGCGACCCGCAGGCCTGACCCGGCGCCGGGCCGCAGGACCGCCATGGGCAAACGCCCGTCGGCGCGGCACGCCGCGACGGCCTGATCGGATGCGCCGCCGCGGCGACCGGCGACCGGCGCCCGCGGGCCGAGCGTGCCTCTCTCAGGGCCGTCCCCGGAGCGGCATCCCCGGACGGCCGCCCAGCGGCGGCCAGGCCAGCTTGCCGGCGGCGTGCGCCGCGTAGAGAGCCCGGAGGTCCTCCTCCGTAACCTCGGCGACGACCTCCATGCTGCTCTCGCTCTGCCGGCTGCTCAGGCTCTGAATCAGGGGTATCGGCTGACCCACCGCCTGGAAGAGGTAGCCCTTGAGCATGGCCAGAACGAACTGGTCGACGACCGACGTCATCGCGGCGGCCTGCTCGGCCGACGCGAAGACCTGGCCCAGACGCATGGCCACCTTGTCACTGCCACTGACCCCCAGAGCGACATACTGCAGACCCGCCAGCCCCTGCAGGGCCGTCCGCTGCAGCGCCTGCTGCTCCGGCATCTGGGTGGCACGCGTCGCGGCGAACGTCCGAACCTGGTCATTCAGCACCAGGAAGGCCTGCGTCTGGGCCGCCGGGTCCGCGGCCTCGCGGGCGGTCGTCATGGTGGCGCTCAGCGGCGCCGGCTGCGCCGCCGCCAGGCGGTCCAGCGCCGCCTTGACACCGGCCTCGCCGCCGACATAGACCGCCAGGCCGCCGTCGACGAGGGCCACCAGGAAGGACTGCGGCAGACGGCGGCTCTCACCGGGCTGCTCAGGACGCACCACCGAGAGAATCTCGGCACCCTGGTAGGAGCCCTTCTCGAACATCAGCTCCTGCCCCTGTGCCCCGGCGAGATTCCCCAGCGCCATGCGGATCTTGACCATGGTCAGCGGCTGCGCCAGCCGCGCCGCCAGGACCAGGCCGAACTGCTCCAGGGCCTGCTGGGCATCCGAGCGGTACAACTGCCCCCACTGCCCCAGCGTCCGCGCCGACCAGACCATCGCCACCATGTCCTCGGAGCCGACACCGAGGGCCTCGAGGGGATTGACCACCGAGCGCGTGAGTTCTTTCTGCACGGGAACCACCGCCTCGCCCTCCCGGGGCGCGGCCTTCGCTTCGGCCCAGAGCCGATCCATCACGGCGTAGATCGGCGTCTCACGCCAGGCCGTGCCCTGCACCGTCATGAGCAGGTCGGCATCGGGGACCACCGCGGCCCGCAGGGCCTTGTCGTCGAGCGGATCGACCGGCGCACCCAGACCCTGGCAGACGGCGGCCAGGCAGAGGGTCGCAGCGAGTCGGGAGATCAGCCAGCGCATGCTCATCGTCGTTCTCCACGCAGTGCACAACAACGTGCCGGAACGGCACGCCAGACCATCCCCTTCAAGACCTGACCGTGGGCTACTATCGATGGCCAAACCGCCAAGGTCAACCGCCGCCGCGGCGCCAGGGCTGTTTGAAGATCGCGACGGCGCTCACTCGGTCACCCTGGAGGGGTGCCAGATCGTAGCCGGGGGTCGCGCGCAGCCCGACCCCCGGAA
>JAAYZO010000393.1 GCA_012514865.1 Lentisphaerota bacterium
CCCGACCAGTCCGCACTACGAGCCGGTGCTGAACATCGTCGAGCAGACCTGCAACCGCCGCCTGGAGGCCGGCGAGGCGGCGTGCTTCCAGAACCTCTTCCACGCCGGCCGCGGCGAGGACCGCCACGCGGTCGAACTGCGCCGCCTCGACGACCACTGCGCCCTGATTCGTACCGGCGACCAGATCGAGCTCTTCGGCGCCAGCGTCAGCGGTCTCTCCCGGCGTTTTGGTGACCTCGAGTTTGCCGGCCGGCTCGTCCTCATCGGCGCCGACCGGCGCCTCCTGCACGACGCCACCGCCAGCCTGGCCGGCCGCGCCCTCGCCGCGGGGACGGACCACGACGCGGCCCTGGCAAAGGCCCTGGCGGCCGCCTGGGAGGCCGCCGCACCCGGGACGGCCGCGGCGGCCGGGCCGAGCTGGCCCGGGCCGGTGCTGAGCCCGCGCTGGACCATGGACCTCACGGCACGGCCCCTCGCCGTCACCGCCTTCGCACCGCCCCAGGGCGGCCGTATCGTCATCGGCCATGAGGACGGCCTCGTCCGACGCCTCGATCTCGCCGGCGCCGCCGATGGCGAGTTCCGCACCGACGGGCCTGTCCAGGCCCTCCTCGGCTGCGACCTCGACGGCCAGCCCGGCGAGGAACTCCTGGTCGGCTCCGACGACGAGAGGCTCTACGCCCGCGGCCACGACCTCGCAGAGATCTGGACGTACCGGGTGCCCTTCCTGCGCGACGAGCAGCCCTGGCTGTGGTGGACCCTGGGCAAGGCCAAGGTCCGCCGCCTGCACGCGGCCGACCTCGATGGCGACGGCCGGCCGGAGATCCTCGCCGGCTGCGGCAACATGCGCCTGCACTGCATCGATACCGCCGGCAAGGAACTCTGGCGGTTCCGCACCGACCATGGCATCTGCACCACCCTGACCTCGGCCGATGTCTTCGGCGAGGGCCGCACGCGCCTCCTGGCCGGCAATGGCCTGACCTCGTCGGCGGGCTCCTGCTGGGTCCTCGATGAGCGCGGCAAGACCCTGCAGCGCTACTACAACGGCTCCTGGTGCACGGCGCTGCCGGCCATCGCCGTCGGCGACCTGGATGGCGACGGGAAGCAGACCGTCTTCTGCGGCAACAACCGCGGCGACGTCCGCGCCTACGCCGCGGTGACGACGCCGGTGCAGCCCCTGTGGATCCGCAACATGACCCGCCCGATCCGGTCGCTGACGGTCCTGCCGCGTCCCGGCGGTGCGGTGCTGGCGGTGGGTTCGGACAGCGGCACCCTGTGCGCCTTCGACGAGAGCGGCGCCCTGGCCTGGCGCCTGCCCCTGAGCAGCGCCATCACCCACACCGCCCTGCTGCGCCGGGGCGACGGCGTCCTCCTGGCCGCCGGCTGCAAGGACGGCCGCGTCTTCCTGGTGACGCCGTCCGGCGAGATGGCCGGCCAGGCGGCGCGGCCCGGGCGCCTGCAGGACCTCGCCGTGGTCAGGAACGCCGCCGACGGGACCCGCAGCGACGCGGTCGTGGTCGTCAGCGCCGACCCGAATGAGGTGTGGATGCTGGCGGCGCCGTAAGGACCCCAGGCACGGCCCGGGCGCGCGCACGCTTGGGGAACTGAACCACGAAAGGCACGAAAAG
Source organism: Lentisphaerota bacterium (assembly GCA_012514865.1). Classification (GTDB taxonomy): domain Bacteria; phylum Verrucomicrobiota; class Lentisphaeria; order Oligosphaerales; family JAFGRS01; genus JAGVUW01. The sequence goes on from JAAYZO010000393.1 coordinate 1,626, forward strand.
CACGAACGACAGGACATTCGGAGAGGTGAGAGCGCGACGGCAGTCCGTCAGGCGCCCGGCGCCGTGCGCGTGTCGGGCCTCTCTGATCCTATCCTCTCCTGTTCGTGTCTTTCGTGCTTTTCGTGGTTAATGATCGTATCGGGATTGCGCTGGACCGCCACGACCGGCCGGTGACCTCGGCAACCGTCCCGATTGCGGTGCGACGGCTGGTAACGCCGCCACGGCTCGCCGGCGCGCACGCCTGTGGCCGCTCGCGCCAGCCCAGGGTTGCGGCCATGTCGCTGCCCGGGGTTCCGATCCAATCCCGCCCGCCAACCGCAGAGGGGTTGCGTTACGGCGCCGCGGCGGCCGGGCCGATCTCGACCAGGCGGCCATCGAGGGCGGGCACCGCCAGCGCCTGCGAGAGGTCGAGCGCCTGACGGCCGATGAGGTCGCAGGCCACCCGCCCGGCGACCGCCGGCAGAGTCACCTGACGCTCGTCCTGGGTCAGGTTGACGACGATGGCCAGGGTCTTCTCGCCGAGCGTCCAGACGGTGGCGCGGACCTCCTGGCCATCGGCGCCGCTGATGGCCAGGGCGTCGTCCTGCCGGCGGCCGTCCCAGAGGTACGGCCCGGCAGCAGCCAGGATGGCATTCCAGGCCGCCAGGCGGTGCAGGAAGCGCCCGTCGACAGAGCCGTCGTCATGGCCGCCCCAGAAGGAGATGCCGCGGGTGCCCTGGCCGATCATGGCGAGCATCTGGGCATGCAGGAGCTGCGGGTCGCTCCAGGGCGTGGAGGCGCCGAGCGGGTAGATGACCGTCGAGCAGAAGACCAGGGGCCGCGTCACCACGGCCAGGCTGTCGCGGACGGTGTCGAGGCCGGCCTCGATGGTGAAGATGCCGCCGTCGCGGCTCCACATCTTCGCGTAGGTGTCCGGCAGGGTGTAGTGCGGCACCTCGGGCTCGGTGAGGTAGGCGGCGGCCTTGGAGATGTCGATCTGGGCCGACTCGATGGTGTTGTTGTAGTTGTAGCCGGCGACCCACGCCTGCAGGACACACTCGGGCCGGGCCCGCCGCGCCGCCTCGCCGATGACCTTCACATAGCGCGCCCCCTGCTCGCAACGGAAGTCAATCCACGGGCGGTAGTAGCGGCCGTCGCGCTGGACATCCTTCGGCCAGTCGACGTCGGCATGGCCTGTCCGCTGCACGAACGCCTCCCGGCAACGCTCGCAGAAGCACCGCGCCGGGGCGCACTCGTAGTCCAGCATGAAGCCATCCGCGCCGGTGTCCTTGAGGCGCTGGGTGAGCGTCTCCAGGAAGCGCCCGTAGGTTCCCGCGGCGGCAGCGATGATCTCCGGGCAGAAGGTGGCGTAGCGGCTCGGGTCGGTGGCCTGTTCCTCGGCGGTCGGGACGACCTCGCCGGGGCAGTGCGACGAGTACGGCCACCACGAGCTGAGGTTGGTGTGGATGCCGAGGGTACGGGCGGGCGCGTAGACCGCCGAGGCGGTGTGCAGGTGCAGGCGCTTCAGGCCGACCTGCTGGTACTGCCGCAGGATGCGGTCGAGGAGGACGTCCCCGCGAGGCCCATCCATGTGCAGGCTCGTGCCCTCCCAGAGCGACAGGCCGAGGTGGCGCGGGTCGGCCGTCGGGGGGGCCGGCAGGGGCGGCAGGACCATGGCGCGGATCTGCGTCCAGGGGCCGGGCTTGCCATCGCGCGTGAGACGCGCCCGCAGGCGGCCAGGCTCCTGGTGGCTCGGGCGGCAGTGCAGGAACAGCGCCGGCGTACGGCGGCTGCGCGGCCAGCCGTACCAGCCCGGCTGGTCGCCCTTGGGGCGGTCGACGCCATGGAAGTCGGCCGGTATCACGAAAGTCTCCGGGAAGTCGATCGTGAAGCGCACCATGCCGCCGGAGCGCGTCGTGCGCACCGGCAGGGGCAGGTCTTCGGCGACGAGATCCTCGGGCATGAGGTGCTCGCTGGCCTCGACGTCGACGCGGAGCTGCTTGGCCGAGTGGACCGGGTCGCGGTTCTCGTAGATCAGGCAGACGCGCTGCCAGGCGCCCTCGGCGAACCACAGGGTGTCGCGCGTCGTCTCGCTCAGGACATTCGGCCAGAAGGCCATGCCGAGGAGGGCCGGGTCCTGCTCGCCCGTGAGGCGGGCGGCGTCGACGCTGGCGGCCAGGCGGGCCTCGAGGTCGGCCGGCGACCCGACCACGACATTGTCGAGGTGCGCGGCGATGGTGCGGTTGCCGCGGCCGTGGTCGTTGTCAAAGTCCGGCTGCGCTGCCGAGCGCGGCATGTAGCCCTTGCCGAGGATGAGCCGGCAGGGCCCGCGCCACTCGGGCAGGCGTGCCAGGGCCACGACCTCGGCCGGCTCCTCGCCGACCGGTGCCAGCACCAGCCGCACGCTCGTCTCGTCAAGCACGAGCCGAACGCGGTACCAGGTATCCGGCACCGGCCGCAGGCGCTCGGCCAGCGTGATGAACTCGCCCGGCGACGGCTCGATGCGCAGCCCGTAGTGCAGGCTGATCATGACACGCACATACGCGGTCGGGCCCCAGTACAGAATCAGACTTGGCGACCACGACGCCGATGGATCGCTGAGGTTGTTGATGTCGGCCTGGACCTGCGTCACGCCCTCGGGCAGGTCACACTCGAGGTGGTTGTAGACATTCTCATCGCCGCCGAGGACGACGACCTGGCGCTGACTGTCCAGGGCCAGGCTGCCCTTGGGGCTGACGTCGCGGGTCCAGCGCGGATGGAGTTCCGGACCCGAGAAGTCGTCGAGCCAGTCGCTGTCCTGACACCAGGCCGTAAAGGCCAGACACACGGCACCGAGAAGAACCCGCCGCCACGGCACTGTCATCATAGAGAAGCCTTCCCGAGTTCACTCACATGCCGCGGCCACCCCCGCCGCGGCACCCGCCCTGACATCAGGGCTTTTCGTAGAGCACAAAGACGCCATCCAGAGCCGGCACGGTCACCCGAGCGCCGACCACCCCCCCGCCGAGGACCTCGCGGCCGGTGCGGCCGCCGCCGTCGATCGCGGCCTCGACCGGCGCCGGGCCGCGGTTGGTCAGGCCGACGAGAACGCGGTCGCCAAGAGCAAAGGCGCGATGGAAGAGCGTCGGCGGACCGGCGACGGCCACGAGGTCGTCGGCGCGGCGGCCGTCCCAGACGACGTCCTCACTGGCGGCCATGATCCGCGCCAGGTCCGCGAACAGCGCCTGGTGGCGGCCGTCGAAGAAGGTCAGCATCCAGAAGTCCAGGCCGCGGACGCCCTGCGCCAGGTGCGTCTTGGCCTGCCAGCGCAGGTAGTCCGGGTGGGTGTACGAGTCCAGGACCCCCGAGCCGATGTTCAGGCACGGCGCCAGAGGGATCTTCCAGGGGTTGTCGACGGTGGCCTCGACGCGGTTGAAGGCCCAGGTCAGGCCGAAGGGCTTCTCCCAGGTCTCCTCATCCTGGGCATAGACGCCGTTGGCCATGCTGGCGATGTCCAGGTGCGGCAGGAACTCGCGCGGGTCGTAGCCATACTCGAGCTCCTCACGGAGGCGCCGCTGGTAGGTCTCCCGGTGGGGGCCCTCGGCCTGGCGTTCGTAGAGGGACATGGTGAACCACGAGAAGAGGAGGGCCTCCGGATTGCCGGCCTTGACCGCTTCGCGGATGGCCTCGACATGGCGGCCGCCGTTCCAGGTGTGGAAGCTCAGCCAGCGCTCGCGGAGGGCCCCCTCGGGCCGGGCCGCGGCCGGCCAGTCGACCGTCGCAAGGGCGAGGCCCTCGCGGGCGAGGAAGGCATCACGGCAGCGCTCGCACCAGCACTCGCGGTGGATGCCCTCGTGGTCGAGGTCGAAGCCATCCCAGCCCTCCTGGGCGAGGCGTTCGCGGATGGGGTGGAAGACCTCGTCGCGGTGCTCGGCGGCGTAGGTCGGGCACCACTGCCAGCGCTGCCGGCGGCGGTCGCCGGGGAACGGCGTGCCATCGGCCGCGAGGCAGGCCTTCGCCGGGTCGTCGGTCGAGGTCGGATAGACCGAGACGTCGTAGTTCCACATGCTGGCCAGACTGACCGACATGCCATGCTCGCGGGCCGCCGGGATGTCCCGCGGTGTCGACAGCACCAGCCGGCCGACGCCGAGTGCCGCGAGCTGGGCCACGGTGCGGCGGCGAAGGTCCTCCTCGAGGGCCTTCTCGGCCTCGGCGACGCCGGGCTGCACGGTGCTGTAGGCCCAGACGCCCAGACGCGAGCGCCGCGGCATCGGCGCCGCCGGCGGCCGCGGCAGGACCGTCAGCGCCGCCTCGCAACGCTGCCCGGGGCCGCCCTGTGAGAGGGCCTGCCAGGCCATGGCGTAGACCCCCGGCGCGGCATCGCAGCGCAGATACAGCACCATCGGATGACCGCTGAAGGTGTGCCAGCCGGTCTCCGGGGCCACGGCCGCCTCGTCGGGGAAGTGAAAGACATGGCGCACGACCTCGGCGCCGTCGCGCGGCAGCCGCGTGGACTCGTGACGCAGACGCGGCGTCCAGCCGTCGGCGCAGGGCAGGTACGGCGTGATCAGCTCGACCGCGGCCGGGAGCTCCAGCACCAGGCCGAGCTGAACCGCGCCGACGCGGCCCTCGTTGCGCATGTGGAAGGCGACGCGCTGAAAGCAGCCCTGGGCCATGAACAGGCCGCGCTGTTCCCTGATATTCGGGGCGAAGTCCCAGCGCAGCGAGTCGGGGTCGTTGCGCTCGACCCGCGGCGCCCCCAGCTCGAGCGGACGGCGCTCGTCACCGACCAGGATGACCGCGTCGCGCAAGAGCACGGCGTCGGTGGCGGCGACATGGGTGAGGGTCAGGGTGTTCTCGCCGGCCTGGACCATGCCGGTGATGTCGAAGAGATACCCGAGGCCGCCAAGATCGTCGCGCGGGTCGCTGTCCATGGCCGGCTGGGCCGGCAGTGCGAAGGCATTCGGCGCGTAGATCGAGGAGCCCCGCGTCACGAACTCGTCAGCCTTGTTCACCGCCTCGGCCTGGCCCAGGCCCTGGCCATTGACCGCCAGGCGTAGAACACCGCCGGAGTGACTCAGGGCGCGGTAGCGCAACGCCGCTTGCAGAAAGAGCCGAACCGGCCGGCCGGCCGCGCCGTCGAGAACAAAACGCGCCTCGATGACGTGCGCCGAGGGCAACGTCAGCACCGGGCCGTGCGCACGGTCATTCAAAGTCCGGACCAGGTCGGCATCCGCGCCGGCAAGACTCAGGCCCAGCAGGATCGGCAGTCCTGCCAACATCCATCGGATCGGTGTCATCAAGGATCGACTCCTATCGTGTGGAGACCCTGTTAAGGGACAGCGCCGACGCGATTCTGCAACTGGCCTGATCGATTCACGAAGGGGCCTGGCGGCCCGCTTCGCTCCATGGATCAGGCTTTGACGGCAGGGTCGGAAGGCTCCTGCCGTCGTCGGTGCCTAACCTGGATGATTTGCGAAGCGCGGATGCTTCGCTCACAACCCACTTGCGCCGCGCCTCGTTGCGGCGCAAGTTTCGACGCGCGGCGGAAGACTTCAGGCTCTTCCAGCAACTGCGCACCTCTGGTGAGGACAGGGGGCGTCCGTCTCGGCTTTCCTGGACTCCCCCGGACTGGTCTCG
>JAAYZO010000044.1 GCA_012514865.1 Lentisphaerota bacterium
CTTCATGGGGCGGAACCGCATTCAGCTCTCGCGCGAGTATGCCCCGGGCAGCGGTCTTCCTTTCATCAACCGAAGCGGGCGGGGGCTATCCATCTATGAGGGGAAATCCTTCCATCAGTTCACTGACCGATGGGAGGAACCTCAGGCGTACGTCGACCTTGGACTCCATCCTAGCCCTCCGCAAGCATGGGCGTACTACCGCGTCAGTTTCCGGCGCGTGGCAAGCTCCACGAATGAGCGAACCAGCATCTGGGCCCTCTTGCCTGCTGGTGCGGTCGGATCGGACAGCAACCCAATCGAGCAGGTGCCGGATCAGCACCCAAGCGCCCCGGCCATTCTGCTTCTGACTCTGGCGAACACATATACGTTCGACTACCAGCTCCGGCAACGGGTTGGAGCGAACGCAAGTCCATTCCTGGTTGAGATGTGTCGACTCCCCGCTGTTGAGAGCCACGTTGGTTCCATGCTGGCGCATGGTGGTCTCCGCCTCACCTGCAACCACGCCGGCTACGCACCTCTCTGGCGCGAGCAGGTCGGTGACGCCTGGCGGGAGCCGGGACGGGCGCCATTCACCTGGCCGGTGCTGGAGGGCGACGACGCGCGCTGGGCCGTGCGCGCCGCCATCGACGCCGTGGTCGCCGACGCCTATGGCCTGAGCCGCGAACACTACGCCCACGTCCTCTCCACCTTCTCCCACAAGAGCTACCCGAAGGCCCCCGAGCTCTGCCTGGCCGCCTTCGACGAACTCAAGGCCCTCGGCCTCGATGCCTTCACACAGAAACACGACCCCTACTGGGACATCCCCCTCAACGAGGCCCTCCCCAAGCCCGTCATCGACCTGCCGATGATCGAGGGACCGAGGGCAGGTGTCGAGGGGAAAGCGGGCGACACCGTCAAGCCGAAGACCCGCCGGAAGAGGGCCGCCAGCCCGCCGACGGCCACCCAGGTCGCCGAATCGCCAGCAGACTACGGGCCGCTGTTTGCACACGCCCATGGGAACGACGCGGACAAGAGCAAGCCCTGAAGCCTTCGACCCTCTGCCCTGCGCGGAGGTGCGGGCCATCCTGCGCCCGGCCCTGGCTCCGTGCCCGGAATTCGAGGGCGCCTGCCGGGGCTGCATGCGGTGGGCACCCGAGCGGGGCCACATCCCGCGGGGCTGCTGCGGGGCTCTGGGGTGTCCCGAGGACGTGCGCGTGGTGATGGTGGTGGCCGAGCCGGGTGACCCGCACCCGGCCGAGTCCTACCCGCCGGATGCGGCCCCGGACGACCTCCTGGCCCGGTGCACGGCCTACGCCTTCGAGTGTTTCGCCACTGGCCGCGACCATTACCACGCCAACGCCCGCGCCTTCCTCGACCTCTGCTTCCCAGGTATGCCAATCGCCAAGCAACTGCGCCATGCCTGGATCACCGAGTCGTGCCTGTGCTCGGCGCCGCAGGAGTGCGGTCGCGTCCCTGCGCCCGTCGCCCGGCGTTGCGCGGAGCGCTACCTGGTGCCGCAGCTCGGGCTGTTTCGCGGTGCCACGGTAGTCGCCTTCGGGGCCAAGGCCCAGGCGCGCCTGCATGCCACGGGCCTCGGATTCGTCCCGGCCGGAGCCCTGGCCCCGCCCGGCTGTAACCGGCAGGGGACCCGCCGTTCCTGGGCCGCGGCGGCTAAGGAGGTGTGGGCGCAGGGTCCATGACCGGTCTGGCCACCATCGTCCGTGCATCCCGCTACGCGGTCAGCAGCGCCGGTCCAGGCGGACATGGCTGGCTGCGCCAGCGTGGCCGAACGGCGGGATGCGACGTATCGTCACACTGGGAACTGGCATTCCGGGGCCGGGTCTTCTATAGTGTAAACCGGAGTGTAAAGCGAAGGTGGTACCTATGGCTCCAACCCGGCAGTGCGAGTTTCTCCCGCTATCCAAGCAGCCCTTGGTCATGGTGCTCTGCCAGGCCAAGTTCAGCACGGTTGGCAACGTCGCGGAGTACATACCTGCGATCCAGGACCGTTTCAGGAAGCTCGGGTACCCCATCCAGCAGCAGAGCAAGGCGAAGCACTATGTCCTGGGCCCGGCGGGCATGCAGGTCAGCGAGAAGGACCGCTGGGTGTTTCTGACCAAGGAGGGTTACCACTCCGTCATTGTGGACGCCGAGCAGGTCGTGCTTCAGGCGACCGCCTACGACCGATTCGAGACCTACGCCGCGCGATTGGGCGACGCAGTGGGGGCCTTTCTGCGGGTGACCGAGCATGACAGGTACGGGGTTCTCCAACGGCTGGGCCTGCGCTATGTCGACCTGGTGAGGCCACGGAAAGAGCTCGGCGAGGACTTCCGCGTGTACGTGCAGCCAGGCCTGCGCGGTCTAGACGAGAGCGCCTTCCCGGAGGGTGCCCTGCGCTGCGGCTTCGAGGCGGTCGGGCGGACGCGCCTGGCGGATGACCAGCATGGCACCCTCGTGGTACGCTTGCACCAAAATGACCAGGGACTCGACCTCCCGCCAGACCTCATCGCGGATGCCCCGAAGAGGCCGGAACGTGCGCCGCGCGGTGAACTCGTGACACTGGTGGACATCGACCACTTCTGGGAGGGCCAGCAGGGACCTCCCATCGAGGCCGACTGGGTAGCCGAGCGAGCGTACCTTCTCCATGACCACATCATCAACGCCTTCCACAGACACGTGATCACCGAGGAGGCGAGAAGGATATGGGCCTGAACATCCAGCCCAGCGGCGCGGGTTACGCGCCCATACAGCCTCTTGTGTCCGACACCGAGGCCACCGCGGTATCGGAGATCGCTATCGTGGAGTGGTGTGACGGGCAGAGGGGGAATCCCTTTGGCCGTTGGGTGTTGGGTGGTCTGGCTGGACTGGCGGTGGCGAGTTCGGCGTCTCCGGCGACGTGTGTGTCACGCGTGGTGCCGTCGTCTGCGGTGGTCACCGCGGCGGCCGGCTGCCGCGTAACCGTAGCGCCCCAGGCGCGGGAGCCCCTGACACTTCGCGAGCATGCCCTGGCGGCCTGCACGGTCCTCGGGCTGAGCAAGAGCGAGGTAGCGCGCGTCCTGGGTGTCTCCCGGCCGGCGCTCTACGCCTGGATCAACGGCGAGAGCGAGCCGCGGGGCGCCAATGCCGAGCGCCTGCGCGGCCTCGGCCGGCTGGCGGCGGGAGTCTGCCGGGATACCCATCGTCCGCTGTTCCATGGCTATGTCAGCGAGGCACTGCCGGGAGAGCCCTCGAGCCTTCTGGATCTGCTCCTCGCCGGCGCGTGGGACGAACCCCGACTGGGGCGTCTCTTCGCCGAGGCCCGACGGCTGACGACGGCACGCGATGCCCGCATCGCGCGGTCGAAGCCCTCGAGCATGCCGTCCGAAGCCGTTCAGGAGGATATCCTGAGCGACAACCTTAAGGCTCTGGGGGCGGAGGGCTGAGATGACCGGCGCCGAGCCCGACCCCAGCATCGCCATACGCGCGGCCGGTTGGCGGCAGGGCGACGTGGTGGCGGGTCAGGACACCGCCTGCCTTCTGGCCGCCGCCATCGACCGGCAACCGGCTCTGCAGGAGCCGCGCCTGGTCGTGCTCTCCCAAGACTGCGACCTGGTCGCGGACGTCCTACGCGAACCCTTCGTTGAGCTGATCGCCGGTGCCGTCATAGCGAATCCTGA
>JAAYZO010000394.1 GCA_012514865.1 Lentisphaerota bacterium
TTCAGCCCGGCGTAACCCCCGATGCCGCCGCGGCCTGAAGGCACGCGGCACGCTTCCGGCTGAAGCCGGTGCTCTGACGGGGAAGGCTCAGCAAACGGGGGGGGCGTGCATCACCGCCCGAACTCGACTGACCGGTTACCCCGCGTCATCCCCGGGCATGGCGAAGGCCCATGGCGCGTGCTATGGTGACGCGTTCCCGCGTGGCCTCGCCGATGGCCCCCGGAAAGGCGTCTTCACTCAGGTCATGGAGCCTGCTGCAACATGAAATTCTCGAACCGCATCGCTCTTCTTGCCGCCGCTCTGGCCCTCGCCGGCGCGGTGTCGTTTGCGGCCAGTCCGGGTGACGCGGTGGTGGCGGTGGTCGAGGGCGAGGTGATCACGGTTCACGACGTCCACGAGTACACAGCCCAGGAGGAGCTTCGCCTGAAGTCGCTGTTGCCGACCGGGGATCAGCGCCAGCAGATCGCCGAGCTGCGGCGTATGGCGGTGCGTCGGCTGATCGACCGCGAGCTGGTCTATGCCGAGTTCCAGAAGCTCGGCGGCAAGGTCCCGCTGGAGGCGCTGCAGGACCGCATCGACCGCCTGGTGATCAGCCGCAGTGGCGGCGACCGGGTTGCCTTCGAAGCCCTCCTGGCCGACGAGCACATGACCTACACCGAGTTCGAGGACAAGGTCCGCAAGCAGACCGCGGTCGACATGCTCCTGCACGACCGCGTCTACCGCCAGATCGTCATCGGCCCCGAGCGCATCGAGGCGTTCTATGCCGAGCGCTCCGGTGATCTTGCCGAGAAGCCGGGCGTGCGCCTGCAGACGATCGTGCTGAAGAAGGCCGGCGGGCGTCACAGCGAGCGCCTCGACGCCGCCGCGGCCGAGATCTACGAGAAACTCACGGCGGGGGCCGCCTTCGACGAGCTGGCTCGGACCTGGTCGGAGGGCCCCAAGGCCGAGGACGGCGGCGACCAGGGCTGGATCACTTCGCCCTCGGGGGCGCTCCTGGAGGCCATCCGCGATCTCAAGCCCGGTGAGGTCACGCCGAAGCCGGTCGACCTCGGCAGCAACCTCTATATCCTTAAAGTCATCGAACGGCGTGAGGCGCGGGTACCACCCCTGGACGACGCCCTGCGGCGGCGCATCGAGGAGATCCTCCGCCGTGAGGAGGAGAACCGCCGTTACGACACCTTCCTCGGCGAGCTGCGCCGCAAGTACCACGTCAAGACTCCCGAGGACTTCGACCGCGGCAACTGACCCCCGCGCCCGTCGGTCGGCGAGGAGGCCGAGGCCCGCTCGGCGGTCCGGGGCCTGCCCTGCCGCAGTGACACCCCATGTGGTTTGACACGCATCTGCATCTCGATCCCGAGGACCGCCCGGCGCTGCTCTTTGCAGCCGCCCGTGCGGTCGGCGTCGACGGCTTTCTGATCGCGGGGACGGGCCTGGATGACTCGCGCCGGGCGGCGTCGACGGCGGCGCAGGAGCACGGCGTGGTCGCCGCGGCGGGCGTGCATCCGCATGAAGCCCGCCTGAGTCTCGACCTGGAGGCCTTCCGGGCGCTCCTGGCCGAGCCGCGGGTGGTCGCCGTCGGCGAGATCGGACTGGACTACTACTACAACCACTCGCCGGCCGCCGACCAGCGGCGCGTCTTCGCCGCCTTCCTCGAGCTGGCCGCGGCGCTGGGCCGGCCGGTCATCGTGCACTGCCGCGATGCCTTCGACGACTGCCTGGCGATGCTGAGCGAGGCGGCCGCTGACGGCGTGCGCGTCCTCATCCACAGCTTCACCGGCACCCCGGACCAGGCCACGCGCGCCCTGGAGTTCGGCGCCATGCTCTCCTTCAACGGCATGGTCACCTTCAACCGCGCCGAGAACATCCGCGCGGCCCTCGCGGTCGTGCCGGTGTCGCGGCTGCTCCTGGAGACCGACTCGCCGTACCTGGCGCCGGTGCCCTACCGCGGCGAGCGCAACACGCCGGCGCGCGTGGTCGAGGTCGGTCGTCGCGTGGCCGCGGAGAAGGGCCTCGCCGAGGCCGACCTGGCGCGCCTGACCACCGCGAATGCCCGCCGCTTCTTCGGCCTGGCCGACCCGGGCTGACCCTCCTCCCGCCGGGCGCTGTCCGTATGTGACGTGCGATCCCTCGAGGATAGCGACCCGCGGCGCTTTCCCGCAGCCCGTCGGCCCGGCGCCCTGAAAGGGCATCATTCGTCAGCCCAGGGCAACGCCCTGGGTACATGCGATGATACGCATTGCAGGCTGAAAGTCTGCGACAAAACGACGCCTGCAACGACGCGATGTCCCGTCCCGCCCCATCCGGCGCCGCCGCGGGCGCTTCACTCTTGGGCCAGCCGCGCCGCGATGGCGCCGGCGCGCCGGCGCGCCGCGGCGTCGTCCGCCAGGATCGTCTCCAGATCCGCGTGGGGGTGGTCCGGGTGGCCCGACAGGGTCTCGGCGACGACGGCCCAGATCCCCGGGAAGCTCAGCCGACCGGCCAGGAAGCACTCGACGGCGACCTCGTTGGCAGCGTTGTAGGCCGCCGGGGCGGTGCCGCCCGCGGCCAGGGCCTGGCGCGCCAGGGTCAGGGCCGGGAAACGCTCGTGCTGCGGCGGCTCGAAGTCGAGGTGGAGGCACTGGGTGACGTCGAGACGGCGCTGCAGACTCGGGCAGCGCGCCGGGTAAGTCAGGCAGTACTGGATCGGCAGCCGCATGTCCGGGTAGCCGAGCTGGGCCAGGACGCTCCCGTCGGTGAACTCGACCATGGAGTGGACGATCGACTGCGGGTGGATCAGCACCTCGATCTGCTCGGGGCGGACGCCGAACAGCCAGCGTGCCTCGATGACCTCGAGGCCCTTGTTCATCAGGGTGGCCGAGTCGATCGTGATCTTGCCGCCCATGCGCCAGGTCGGATGCGCCAGGGCCTGGGTCGGAGTGACGCGGGCGAGGTCGAGGTCGGGCTGGTTGCGGAAGGGCCCCCCGCTGGCGGTGAGGATGAGCCGCTCGACGGACTCGGGCGGCGCGCCGTCGAGGCACTGGAAGATGGCGCAGTGCTCGCTGTCGACGGGCAGGACGCGGACGCCGTGGCGGGCCGCCGCGGCCATGACAATCTCGCCGGCCATGACGAGGATCTCCTTGCTGGCCAGAGCGATGTCCTTCCCCGCGGCGATGGCCGCCAGGACCGGCCTCAGACCGGCGGTCCCGACGACGGCGCAGAGGACCATATCGACCTCGGGGTCGCAGACGCGCGCGCAGAGGTCGTCGGCATCGGCGAGGGCCGTGCAGCCGTCGGGGACGGTCTCGGCCAGAGCCGGACGACGGTCGTCGCAGGCGGTGAAGGCCCACCGGCAGCCGCACTCGCGGGCCTGCTCCGCGAGGCGGGCCGTGCGCGTGGCCGCCGCCAGGCCGACGACGCGGACCGCCCCGCCGAGATGACGCGCGACCGCCAGCGCATTCTCGCCGATCGAGCCGGTCGAACCCAGAATGACGATGCCCTTGCTCATAGCCTGCCCTCTGCCGCCAGGAATGCCCACAACATAGCACCGCGCGGCCCGATCGCGGCCCGCGGCCGCGGGGGGAGAAGGGCCATTTCAGGACTGCCGCGGTCACCCTGGAGGGGTGGCAGATCGTAGCCGGGGGTCGCGATGCGCGCGTTCACCCTGGAGGGGTGGCAGATCGTAGCCGGGGGTCGCGATGCGCGCGGTCACCCTGGAGGGGTGGCAGATCGTAGCCGGGGGTCGCGATGCGCGACCCCCGGAACCACGGAGCTATGGATCATGCACCCTGAAGGGGTGCCAGATCGCAGCCGGGGTTCGCGCGCCGCGTTCACCCTGGAGGGGTGGCAGATCGTAGCCGGGGGTCGCGATGCGCGACCCCCGGAACCACGGAGCTATGGACCAAGCACCCTGGAGGGGTGCCAGAAGCCAGCTCTGGGCCAGCCGCGCCGGGAGGCGCCGAGGCGGCCGCGCTTGAGTGTGGCGGCGGGGATGCTACACTGTGCCTTCCCGGCTCGTGGGGTACCTGACGTCGTGGTACGGCTGCGACCTCTGGGTCGGAGTGCCGCGTTCACGCGGAAGCGCGCCGCCGTGGCTTCAGCCCGGCGCGGCAACGGATGCCGCCGCGGCCTCTTGGAGGGCGTTTTCAGCATGGGTGTCGTGCATGTCATCGCGGTGGTCCTGGCGCTGACGACGGTATCGTGGTCGGCGAAGCTGGCATCGCGTCGCGGTGTCTCGGCGCTGGACCTGTCGCTGGTGTTGTTCCTGGTCAGCACCCTCTTCAGCGCCATCTGGGTGGCGCTCCAGCACGGCGGTCCGCCGCCGGATCTTCTCGCTGGGGGTGTCCTGGCGATCGCGGCGGTGGCGGGCGCCGGCGGCGGCCTGGCGGTCCTGGCGTTCAACCACGCCCTGCGCCTGGGCCACTTCGGCTTCTCCAATGCCATCTACCGCTCCGCCTTCCTGATCCCGGTGGTCGCCGGCGTCCTGTGGTTCAACGCGCCGCTGCGGGCGACGACGGCCCTCGGCATTGCCTTGGTGCTGCTCGGGATGGTGCTGATGTCGTGGTCGGCGGACTCCTTCCGAGCCGGCGAGCGCCAGGCCTGGCGGTGGTTCCTGACGATCACGGCGGCCTTCCTCCTGAGCGGCCTGCCGCGCCTGGGCCAGCTCCTGACCTCGTCCCGGGGACTGGACTACGGCACCTACCTCCTGCTCTCGTACCTGGCGGGCTTCGCGGTGCTCCTGGTGGCGGCGCTGTGGCAGCATCGCCGGCCGCCGCCGGCGGCGGTGGGCTATGGCGCCGTGGCCGGCCTGGCCAGCTACGCCGGGGTCTACTGCACCCTCGAGGCCCTCGAGCGGCTGCGGCCGACGGTGGTCTTCCCGGTGACCCTGAGCGGCCCGATCGTCATGGGGCTGATCCTGTCGCTCGTAGTCTTCCGCGAGCGCCTGCGGCTGTCCGGGTGGCTGGGCATCGGCGCGGCCGTGGCCGGCATGATCGTCCTCGGCCTCTGGCGGTGAGCGCTCTTTCGCCGTGCGCTGACCGGCGCTCCCGGGCGCCGTGGGCCGCGCTTGTGCGAAACACCGCGTCGTTGTGCTGTCGATGCTGTTGCGGGTCGTGCGAAACAACGCGTCGCTCTGCCGTCGATGCCGTTGCGGCTCGTGGACGCGTTCGCGTCTGTGGACACTCGCGCTCCACGCCGGTGCGGGAGCGATGGCTTGCCTTGTCATCCCCGACGCCCCCGGGCGCCGGGGTCTGGCTGTAGCGGCGGCTGTGTCAGCCGCTCCGTCGGGCGCCGGGTTGCAGGGTCGGCTGTGTCAGCCGCTCCAGACCTCACCGTCGTCATCTCGCCGCGCTGACCACTCGGACGGCCAGCCTGGCGCAGCCCCCGTGGAAGCGTCCTCCATCTTCCTCTTGCGTTTCTTGCGCCTCTTTGCGGCAAATATCCCCGAACCCGTTCCGCCTTCGCCATCTGTTCTAGCCTGACCACTTCACGCGCCGCGCGGCGGCTTTTGAACGCGTCACCCTTCGGGCTTCGACGCGAGGCACTATCGGCCTCTTGCTCAGGGCTAGCCTAGCAATCAGCGCGGAGCGATGCGCGTCGAAACTTGCGCCGCAGTGGATTGCGGCGTAAGTGGATCGTGAGCGAAGCAACGTGCTTAGCGAATGATCCAGGCTAGAAACCGCCATGCTCCACACCGGGAAGGACGCCCCTACCGGATGAGCGTCGTCTTCTCCCCTCCTATCCCTCTTCCTGGCGCTCTTGGCGGCTTGGCGAGATACCTCCCCTTTCCCTTTCCCGTCTCCCGTCACGAGGCTTCCCGCCTCGTATGAAAGATCGCACTGTTGCGCGCGGCGTTCTGTTGCAGACTTTCAGCCTGCAATGCGTGATACACGATTTCCCAGGGCGTTGCCCTGGGCTGACGAATGATGCCCTTTCAGGGCGCCAGAACCCAGGTCCGTAGGGTGGCGCTGCGAGCGATTCCTCGCCCCGTTCTATCCGACGCTCGCGCCGTGGACCCCGCTGCAGGGGGGATCAGGGAGGCGCGACGACGTTGACCGGCCGGCCGTCGAGGAAGGCCTTGAGGTTGCCGGCGGCCGTGGCCAGGAGGCGCTCGCGGGCCCGTCGGGTGGCCCACGCCAGGTGCGGCGTGATCAGGCAGTTCCGGGCCTGGAGCAGGGGGTTGTCCGCGGGCGGCGGCTCGGACGAGAGGACGTCCAGCCCGGCGCCGGCCAGGCGCCCGGCGTTCAGGGCCTCGGCCAGGGCCGCCTCGTCGATGAGGCCGCCGCGGGCGGTGTTCAGGAGCAGCGCCGTCGGCTTCATCAGCCGGAGACGCTCGGCGTTGACCATCCCGGCGTTCTCAGCCGTCAGCGGGCAGTGCAGGCTGAGCACGTCGCTCTCGCGGAAGACCTCCTCCAGGCCGGCCAGGCGGACCCACTCCGGCCGCGCCGCCGGGGGGCGCGGCGCGTAGGCGATGACCCTCATGCCCATGGCGTGGCCGATCGCGGCCACGGCCCGGCCGATGTGGCCCAGGCCCACCAGGCCGAGGACCAGGCCGTCCAGCTCGATCAGCGGGTGGTCCCAGTAGCAGAAGTCGCGATGGCGCGACCAGCGGCCGGCGCGGACGGTCTCGGCGTGGTGGCCGACGTGGTGCGTCAGCTCCAGGAGCAGCGCGAAGGTCGCCTGCGCCACCGAGGCGGTGCTGTAGGCCGGGACATTCGTCACCACGACCCCACGCCGGGCCGCCGCCGCCAGGTCGACGACGTTGGTACCCGTCGCCAGGACGCCGATGTAACGGCACGACGGCAACGCCGCGAGTTCGGCCTCGCCGAGGCGCGTCTTGTTGGTCAGAAGGACCTCGGCGCCCGCGGCCCGGGCGACCGTCAGGGCCGGCGGCGTCACCTCATGCACCGTCACCTCGCCCAACGCCTCGACAGGCGCCCAGGAGAGATCGCCGGGATTGACGGCCAGGCCGTCGAGAATCACGATTCTGGGCATGGCGCCCTCCGGGGCTCAGGACAGGATGACCTCGCGGCCGCTGCGGCCCGACTCGTAGACCGCCAGGATGATCTCGACGGCGTGAACCGCCGTCTCGATCGCCGTGTAGGGCTCGCGGTTGTCACGGATGGCCTCGGCGAGGTCTTCGACATGGAAGACGTGACCCGTGGCGCCGACGGCCAGCGGGTCGCTGGCGACTGTGACCGCCTCGGCACGCGCCGCCGGCGGGCCGTAGAAGGCCACCATCTCGCGCTCCTCGGCGCCATCCTTGTCATCCACGAGTTTCCATGAGACGAGGTGGTCGTTGATCTGGACCGTGCCGCGGGTGCCATGAATGAGGAAGATGCGGTCCGAGCCCGGGTAGGCCGCCGTGGTGGTGGTCAGGGTGCCGAGGGCGCCGTTGGCGAAGCGCAGGATGGCGACGGCCTTGTCCTCGGTCTCGATGTCGTGGGCGTAGACCCCGAAACGGCCGCTGACCGCGCTCACCGGCCCGGCCATCCACTGGATCAGGTCGACGGTGTGGACGCCCTGATTCATCAGCGAGCCGCCGCCGTCCATGGCCCAGGTGCCGCGCCAGGAGCCGTGCACGCCCTGGAAGTAGCTGTCGGCGCGGTACCACGGCAGGATGGCATGGACACCGATGAGGGTGCCGAGGCGGCCCGAGTCGACCAGGGCCTTGAGGCGCTTGAAGACCGGTATGGTGCGGGTCTGGAAGACGACGGCGGCCTTGACGCCGTGCTGGCGGACGGTGGCGATGAGGCGGCGGATGCGCTCCAGGTCGATGTCGACCGGCTTCTCGATGAGGAGGTGCTTCCCGGCCGCCGCGGCGACCATGGCCATGTCGGCGTGCATGCCGCTGGGGGTGGCGACGCAGACGCCCTCGATCTCCGGATCGCGGAGCATCTCGGCGTAGTCGGTATAGGCCTTGACGCCGTAGGTCTGGGCGACCGGGTTGAGGCGCTCCGGGTCGCTGTCGCAGACGGCGACGAGTCGGGCGCCGCGGGCGGTGGAGAGGGCCTTGCAGTGCTGGCGGCCCATGCCGAGTCCCACGACGCCGAAACCGATAGTCCTGTCGGCCATGCTCGATCTCCTGATGCGCCCTCATGGGCGTCCCTGAATCACGCGTTCTCGATGCGCAGGCGTACCGTACCCTCTTCGCCCTGAATGTCAGTCCCGGCGAGGTCGATCTCGACGCCGCGGCCGTCCGGGGTCGCCTGCCATGCCTCCAGGCGCAGGCCGCCGCGGCTGATCTCGCAGGCGAGCGGCCGGGCGCCGAGAGGCAGGGTCAGGCGCTGGCGCCGGTAGACCTCGATGTCGACCTCGACACAGCCGGCCTGGCGGCGGAAGTCGAGGAGGTTGCCGGTGCCCTGGCGCGTCGGTGCGGCCGCAGCCGCGGTGACCGCGGCGGTGCCGCGCTCCAGCGCGAAGCGGGCCCGGCCGTCGGCGCCGGGGCGTACCGCGACGAGGCTGCGGCCGGGCAGGGGGCGCGTCCACAGGACAGCGCTCGCGTCGAGGGGCCGCAACGCCGCGTCGCCGCGGACTTCCACGACGGCCGGGAGGTCGCCGGTGGCCTGCCGGGCCGCCGCGGGCACGCCGCTGAGGTCGAGATGCAGCGTCGTGCCGTCGCAGCGGAGCTTCCCGAAGGTGCAGATTCCCCACTGCGCAAAGGCCTCGCGGGCATTGTCGGCGAGGTACTGCCCGGGGACGGCATCGACGCGCCGCAGGTAGTCGACCCAGTGGCCGACCGCGCGGTCGTTGTTCGCCGGATCTTCGGCCAGGAGGTTCGGCCAGTGTATGCCGCAGATCGAGCCGGCCGCGGCCGGCCCCGCGGCGGGGGTGCCGTGGACCTCAGACGGAACACCGTCGACCGCATACCACGGCACGCCGCTGTTGCCGCGGTCGATGAGCAGGACGCCGTGGTCGACGGCGCCGTCGGCGGCGAGGAGTGCCGAACGCCGGTCGAGGCTCGAGAAGGGCGTCGAGCCATAGCGCACGCCGGCGCCGGCCATGAGAGCGCCGGTGCTCTGCGGGTCGGCGTCGTCGAGGAGGCAGTGGAAGGCGCAGGGTACGAAATCGACCGGGAGGCGGTGTCCGGCGGCGGGCCCGAGGCCATGCTGGTCGAGGATCGCGCGGAAGACGCGCAGGTGGCCGAGGAGGTCCTCCCAGGGCCACTTCCCGGCGGTGAGGCTGTACCACTCGGCGCGGGTGGGCCGGCCGTCCTGCCAGTGTTCGTGGCCGACGCCATGCATGGCCAGCTCGAGGTGGTCGGCCTGCTCGCGGAAGATCGCGGCGCTCTCCTCCAGCCAGGGCCCGAGGCGGTGGCGGTTGCTCCAGGCGGCACCGGCGGCCGTGCAGCTCGGCTGGCTGGCACAGACGTCGCCCGTGTCCCACTCGCAGAGGACCATCGCCGCGGTCGGGCGAACGCCGAGGCGACGGCCGACCTCGGCAATGGCGCGGTAGTCGGCGGGGCCGAGCAGGCGCTCGATGCCGGCACGGTACGGGCCGCCTTCGGCATCGGTGCGCCAGCCCTCGCGCCAGCCGACATCATCGACTACCAGTTGCACAGCTCGCGGCAGGACACACTCGATCACGGCATCACGTCCTTTATCCTATTAACAGGGCGCGTGGAGGCGCCGCACTATCGTCGGGTCGGTTGCCGAGGTCACCCGCTGGTTGTGGGGGGCCAGGGCAGTCTCGAAACGGTCATTAACCACGAAAAGCACGAAGGACACGAACAGGAGGGGATGGAATCAGCGAGGCCTGACACTCTCACGGCACAGGATGCCTGACGAGTTGTCGTTGCGCTCTCACCTCTCCGATTGTCCCGTCATTCGTGCTTTTCGTGCCTTTCGTGGTTCAACTCTCTCTTCCCCCGAAACGCTTCGTCGATGCGCCTGACCTAGCCTGGATCATTCGCGAAGCGCGGGTGCTTCGCTCACAATCCACTTGCGCCGCCCTATAGTGTGGCGCAAGTTTCGACGCGCGTCGCGTCGCGCCGCTTGCTCAAGGCTAGCCCTGAGCAAGAGGCCGCAAGTGCCTCGCGTCGAA
>JAAYZO010000395.1 GCA_012514865.1 Lentisphaerota bacterium
GCACCCGCTGCTGCGCCGCCACCGGGTCGATCAACACCAGACCGCGCGGACCCGCCGCCACGACGTAGGTCTCACGCAGCATCCCCAGAATGCGCAGGCCGGCCAGGTCCTCACGGCCACCGCCGGACGAGGGCGAGGACGAGGACGAGAGCGAGGACGAAGGAGCCGGGGACGAGGGAGAGGGAGAAGGCGAGGACGAGGACGAGGGCGAAGGCGCCGGGGACGAGGGAGAGGGAGAAGGCGAGGACGAGGACGAGGGCGAAGGCGAGGGCGAGGACGAGGACGAAGGCGCCGGTGCCGCGGCCGGGGGCGGCCGCGGCGACGACGACGTGGCGGGAACAACACTGCCGGCCGCCGGCGCCGCCGGCGCCGGCGGGAGATCGCGTACCGGCAGGCGGAGCTGCTGCGGACCCGGGCTCAGCCGGAAGGGCCGCGCCGCCGGCGGTGCGACGGAACCCGTCGCCGCGGCCGCCGGCGGCGCACCCGCCGCGGTCGCATCCGCCGCGGCCGCGGCGGCACCCGGCGCGCCGGCTCCAACGCCGAGGCTGACCATGCCGCGCAGGGCCCGCCCGACCGCGGCCGATACCACCTGGCCAACCAGACGCGCCTCGCGAAAACGCACCTCGCGCTTGGACGGATGCACGTTGACATCCACCAGCTCGGGCGGCAGCTCCAGGTAGAGCACCACCGGCGCGTAGCGCTCCTTGAGCACCAGGCTGCTGTACGCCTCCTTGATGGCGAAGTAGACCGTCTCGGCACTGGCCGGCCGGCCGTTGACGATGATGCGCTGCTCCTTGCGGCTGGACCGCGACAGCCCGGGCTTGCCGGTGAAGCCGTGCACGCGGATGCCGGCCTCCTCGTAGTCAACCGGGAGCATCTCGGCGAGGACCTCGCGGCCCATGAGCATCCCGAGGCGCGCCGCCTGGTCGCCGGTCGCCGCCACGCGCACCGCCTCGCGCTGGTCGGCGAGGTACTCAAAGGCCACCCCGGGATGCGCCAGGGCCTGCAGCAGGATGACCTCGTGGATGTGCGCATCTTCGGTGTCGGGGCTGCGCAGGAACTTGCGGCGCGCCGGCAGGTTCCCGAAGAGATGCGTGACGCGGACATTCGTGCCGGGGGCACAGCCGCAGTCGCGCACCTCGCGCAGCACCCCGGCCTCGACCAGGACCTCCGTCCCGGACGGACTCTCGGCCTGGCGCGTCTGCAGGAGGAACCGGCTCACCGAGGCGATGCTCGGCAGGGCCTCGCCGCGGAAGCCCAGCGTCTGGATCTGGCCGACGTCGACCAGGTCGCGGATCTTGCTGGTGGCGTGCGCCTCCAGGCACATCATGGCGTCGTCGCGGTCCATGCCGCAGCCGTCGTCAGTCACCTGGATCAGGCGCTGACCGCCATGGCTGGTCTGGATGCGGATGCGGCCGGCACCCGCATCGAGGGCGTTCTCGACCAGCTCCTTCACCACCGAGGCGGGACGCTCGATCACTTCGCCGGCGGCGATGCGGTTGGCCACTTCCGGGGCCAGAGTGCGGATGATGCTCATCGTCTGAAGGGGTGCCAGAACCGGACTTTCGAACAGCCCTGCCCGATCCGCCCTCGCTGCGGCAGCCAGGCCGGTGCGTGATATAGTAAGCGCCGCTTCAGGCCTGCCTGACAGCGCGTCAGCCAGTATACCGCCGACCCCGGCCCATGGCCAGACGCCGGCGCGACAAGGAAGACCCCAGCATGAGCACCGTCTGGAACACCAGCGCCCTGCGCGGCGTCACCGACGCGACCGCGGGCTTCGAACTCGACCTCGACGGCATGCGCCTTGAGGCCGCCGCCGTCGAGAGGCTCCTCACCGCCGAGCCCGGACCCAAGCAGCACAACCCGCCCCCGGCACTCTGCGAACGCGCCCACCAGGGCATGCGCGATATCGAGAACGGCGCCGTCAAGAACCCCGACGAACACCGCCGCGTCACCCACTTCACCGACCGCATCGCCTACCCCGAAAGCGCCCTCTTCCGACGCGTCGAGGCCTTCGCCGAGAACGTCCGTCAGCGCTGCGAGAGCGGCCGCGGCCAGCCGGTCGAGGCGGTGATCGTCAACGGCATCGGCGGCTCCGCACTCGGGCCCCAGCTCCTGCAGTTCGCCTGCCACGGGCCCGCCTGGAATGAACGCAGCCCCCAGGAACGGCGATTCTACCCGCGACTCTATTTCCTCGATAATACCGACAGCGCCGGCCTGGCCGATGCCCTGGCCGTGGTCCGCCCGCAGACCACCATGGTCGTCACCATCTCGAAATCCGGCGGCACCCAGGAGACCCGCAATAACCTCGTCGCCCTCCAGCAGGCCTACGCCGCCGTCGGCGAGCCCTTCGCCCGCCATGCCGTGGCCATCACCCAGCGCGGCTCCAAACTCGACCGCCAGGCCCAGGCCGAACGCTGGCTGGCACGCTTCCCCATGGCCGAATCCATCGGCGGCCGCACCAGCGAGACCAGCATCGTCGGACACCTCCCCGCCGCCCTCACCGGCATACCCTTCCGCGAACTCCTGGCCGGCGCCTGCCACATGGACGCCCTCACCCGCGAGCCCGACCCGCGCCGCAACCCGGCCTACCAGCTCGCCATCGCCTGGTACCTCGCCGGCCATGGCCGCGGCGACCGCAATATGGTCGTGGTGCCCTACGCCGACCGCCTCGTGCTCCTCTCGCGCTACCTCCAGCAGCTCGTCATGGAAAGCCTCGGCAAGGCCCGCGACCTCGACGGCCGGCTCGTCTTCCAGGGCCTCAATGTCTTCGGCAACAAGGGCGGCACCGACGCCCATGCCTACATCCAGCAGCTCAACGACGGCCGCGATGACTTCTTCGTCACCTTCATCGAAATCCTGCGCGATCCGCTCCAGGCCGACGTCGACGACGGCCTGACCATGGGCGACTACCTCCACGCCTTCCGGCAGGGCCTCGCCAATGCCCTCACCGCCAAGGGCCGCCAGGTCATCAACCTCACCCTCGAGGAACTCACGCCCTTCTCCCTGGGCCTGATCATCGCCCTCTACGAACGCGCCGTCGCCTACTACGCCGAGCTGATCGGCATCAACGCCTTCCACCAGCCCGGCGTCGAGGCCTACAAGAAGGCCAGCGGCGCCGTCAATGCCCTCAACCGCAAGGCGCAGGCGTGGATCGCGGGCGTCAGCCGCTCGTGGTCCGGCACCGCCAACGCGGCCGCCGAGGCCCTCGGCGAACCCGCCGCCGCCACCGAACTCGCCGGCATCCTCGCCAAGTTCGCCGTCAACCGACGCACCTTCAACGGCCGCGCCATCCAGCGCCAGTGGCAGGACGACGCCTGGATGTTCACCGTGAAGCGCGCCTGACGGCTTTCCGCCACTGGCCGTTACCTGCCGGATATTCCCCACCCCGGCAAGCCGGTTTGGTGGAATAACCATCTGCGGCCGGCTTCAGGCGATGCCTTTCTCGCCGGCCGCGCGGCGTTGCTTGAGCCTGGAGAACTCCAGTTCCAGGTCGACCCAGAGGCGGCTAACCTGGATTATCCGCGAAGCGCGGATGCGTCGCTCAGAGACGCCTGACACGCGCCCGGCGACGGGCGCCTGCCGGGCTGTCGTCTCACCCTCACCCCTCCGCATGTCCCAACGTTCGTGCCTTTCGTGCCGTTCGTGGATCAACCCCCCTCTTCCCACTCTCACCCCTCCGCATGTCCCAACGTTCGTGCGATTCGTGCCGTTCGTGGTTCAGTCCCCTCTTCCCACTCTCACCCCTCCGCATGTCCCACCGTTCGTGCGATTCGTGCCGTTCGTGGTTCAATCCCCTCTTCTTGGCGATCTTAGCCTGACCTATTCAAGCGCCGCACGGCGGCCCGTGAACAGGCCACCCTTCGGGCTTCGACGCGAGGCACGTGCGGCCTCTTGCTCAGGGCTAACCTTGAGCAAGCGGCGCACCGCGACGCGCGTCGAAACTTGCGCCGCAA
>JAAYZO010000396.1 GCA_012514865.1 Lentisphaerota bacterium
GACCGGGTCGACGGAAGCGGACCGGCGGGGCGCTACGACCAGCAGGGCCCGGGCTGGATCCTCCTCGCCGAGCGCCAGCCCGAGATCCTCGATATCTTCGGCGAGATGCGGGCGCAGAGCCCGTGGAATGGCTATGCTGTGTGGATCCTGCAGAGTGCGACCATGAACCTGATGCGGGCCCGCCTGGCGCAGACCGCGGCCGTGGCCGTCGAGGCGCCGACGGGGCCGGCTCGAACGGCCCTGGAGCCGTTGTCGCTGACGCGGCGGGCGCCGGCCTCGAGAGTCACTTCCGGCGCGGCAGGACGCGGCGCCTCAACCAAAGTCCGTCACGCAGTCCGAGGAGCCTCGCGCGATGGTGTCACAGTACAGAGCTGAGCTTGCCCGGCGGGCCGCGTGGCATCGCCAGCAGCGCGTCCTGACCGTCGACTACTACCGGATTCGTCTCAAGGTCGCGTTCCCTCTGCCGCTGGTGCGGCCGGCGCTGCCGGCGTTCCCGGTGCGCGGCCTGCCGGCCTACCCATGGCTGACGTGGCTCTCCTGGAGCTACGAAGAACGCCTGCACGCTCTGGCGGCCCATGCCGGCCTCGCCGATGACGAGTCCTGCCGCGAGGCGGTCCGGCGCGAGCTGCGGGCCCTGGCGTCCTGGCCCGGCTATCGCCAGTACGACAACCCCGACCTCAGTGCCGGGCATCTCCTGCGGCTCCTGGGTACCGCCCGGCGGGGGTGGCCCTGGCTGGGGAGGGACGTCGCCGCGGCGGTCGACGCCGGGATCGCGAGGGGCGTTGATGATCTCCTGCCGCGCATCGAGGCGCGCTTCGGGAAGTACCCCGACGCGGCCGCCATCCTGGGCCTCGAGAAGCCCGGCCAGGTGCTTCAGAACATCCCGGTCATCGGTACCCTCGGCGCCGCCACCGCCGCCCGTGCCGCCGGACTCGCGGCGGCGGAACGGCTGGACGCCATCGCGCTGATTCTGGTCATGGCGACCCTGGACCTGCGCCAGGACGGTCACACCGAGGGGGTCGCCTACGACGGCTATGTCATGGATTTCGTCGCCGATTGGCTGGCCGGCGTGCCGGCGGCTCAGCGTGAGGCGGTGATGC
This sequence comes from Lentisphaerota bacterium, assembly GCA_012514865.1. Taxonomy (GTDB): domain Bacteria; phylum Verrucomicrobiota; class Lentisphaeria; order Oligosphaerales; family JAFGRS01; genus JAGVUW01. The sequence goes on from JAAYZO010000396.1 coordinate 1,101, forward strand.
GGCACCCGCGGCTGGGTGACCTCCTCGACGAGTCGATCGCCCTCGGCGTGCCCGGCAAGCTGGAAGACGTGGCTCCGCTGGGTGACGTGGAGCCCGTGGAGATGCCGTTCCACCTGAGCGCCCATGCGAAGCTCGAGCGCTTCGAGAGCTGCCCCCGGCGGCGGTGGCTGCTCGGCCAGTGCGATCCGGCGCGTCTGCGTGCCGACGCCCTGGCGATCCTGGCCGGACAGGACCGTGCCGAGGCGCCGGCCGAGGCGCCGCCCGCCGGCATCCTCGACGCCCACCATGCCGTGGTGCTGCGCACCGGCTGGGCCGCCGACGACCTGGCGGTGGCCGCCAGTTGCTGCCGCTCGACGATGAATCACATCCAACTGGACGCCGGCTCGATCGTCATCGGCAGCGGCGGCCGCTGGCTCATCGACGACCCCGGCTACCAGCAGTACATGGACACCGCCGAACGGCAGTTCACCATCGGCCCGGGCGCCCACAACGGACCGGTCATCAACGGCCGCCCACAAACCCACCGGCGCGCCCGGCTCCTGGAACGCACCGAGAGCGCGCACGCCCTCCGCGTCACCCTCGACCTGACGGACTGCTACGAGATCGGCCTGGATGGTCTGGCCGTCCGACGGAGCATATGGCTCGCGGCCGGCCAGCGTGCCGTCGTGGTGGCCGATCGCGTCGCCGGGGCCGGCCTCGATGAAGTGGCCTACCACTGGCATGGGCACCCGGAGGCGGCCTGGCAGACGACGGCGGGGACCGCCGCTCTGCATATCGGCACCCTGGCCCTGCACATCCAGTCGCCCCACGTCGCCATCGACGACGCCGCGATCTGCCGCCTGCCGGGCTCGCGGGGACAGCGCACACTCTGCGTCCGGCTGACCACACCGCCGCCGGTGGTATGGTGGGTGTTCTCCTGCCGTGACGCGCCTCCGGCCGTCACCCTCGCGGGGCCTTCCGGCACGCGCCTGATGCTGGGCAACCAGCGCTTCGAGGCCTGATCCGGCGCTCCGCGTGCGTGGGCTATTTCGCGCGGCGCGCCAGGGTCACCTGGAGTGAACCATAGGACCGCCGTGCAGTCGGCTGCCAGAGCCCGGCGGGATGCCAGGGCAGGACGGTCTCCGCGGCGTGCTCGAGAACGAGAAGAGCATCGCCGGCCCAGGCCGCGAAGGCGGCGTCGCCGAGCAGCGCCGCGGCGCCGTAAGCATGGGGCGGCGGCTGGTAGGGCGGGTCGGCCAGGATGATATCGACGCGGCCGGCCCAGTCCGGGAGGAGACGGGGCACGGCGGCGACCTCGCCGGGGAGGATGCGCAGCTCCCCCGGGCCGGCGCCGATGGCCTTCAGGACGCGCTCGGCGTTGTCACGCAGGCAGGCGAGCGCGCGGCGGTCGCGCTCGACCAGGGCCACGGCGGCGGCGCCGCGGCTGAGGGCTTCCAGGCCGAGGGCACCGGTGCCGCTGAACAGGTCGACGACGCGCCGACCGGCCAGGGGCTCGAGGGCCGCGAAGAGCGACTCCTTGACACGGTCGGTCGTCGGCCGCACGGCCGATCCGGCGGGCGCCCGCAGGCGGATGCCGCCGGCCAGGCCACTGATGATACGCATGGCGTCCTCTGGGCTCGCAGGAGACGGCGCGCCCAGCCGCGACGTCTCGGTCTGTTCTCTCTGGCGTGACAGGGTTCCGCCGCTACCCGGGCGCCGCGGGCACCCGGGACGGTCCACGGACGGCGCCGAGGACCTACCTGACCGGCATCCGGGACGGTCCACGGACGGCGCCGCGGACCCGCGTGACCGAGTCACGGCCCCTGGCGCTGGCGGCGCTTCGATCCGCCGCGGTTTTCGACGCGCCGGGGTGTAGGCATGAGGGTCTGGCAGCGCGGGCAGCGCACCACCGTCTCGTACCGGCTCACCAGGAACATCAGGCGGCAGCGGCTGCACTCGCCCAGGTACTCCTCACGCAGGGTCCAGCCCCGCCAGCGGTCGCGCCACGAGTCGTAGAGGCCCAGGCAGAAGAGCCCGCCGAGGAAGGCGGTGGTGAGGAAGACCAGGGCATGTTCCAGGCTGACTTCAAGCATACGTCATCACCGTCGTCGTGTTCAGCCCGCCGCGGCCTCGGCCGGCGGTGCGGCCCACTCGACCTGCAGCTCGACCTCCTGGCCGACGCCGGGGAGGAACTCCGGTGTCGCCGCGGGGGCGAGCCCTCCGGTCAGGACCAGCGTCGCCAGGTATCGTCGGAGCAGGCTGACGGCCAGGGCGTCGAGTTCGGGATTGCCGCAGGCCTCGGTCACCACCACGCGCAGCCGGGCCAGGCGGTCGCCGCGCCGGACCGAGAGGCCGGTCGGCCGCCGCGGCAGGGGGCCGTCTGCCCAGGCGTTGCGATGACGCTCGGCGTCGAAGCCCGGCAGGCCATGGGCCATGCGGCCATCGGGGTAGCGCCAGAAGGTCACCCGCGGCAGAGGCTCGGCCGCCAGCACCGGCACCGCCGCCGGCCGAATCGGCTCCACCGCGCCGGAGAGGCGCTCGCGGAGGGGCGCGATGGCGCCGCACAGCGACAGCGCCGGCAACACCGGCGGCTCGATCGGCGGCAGAGCAAACTCGTAGTCCGGAACCGCCGCCGACGGGACCTCCAGACGCGCCGAACGCTCACGGCTAAAGCCAAATCGCTCGTTCGGCAGCACCAGCAGGGTCGGATCGCGCAACGCCGCCCAGTCGTAAAGGTTGCGTTCCCAGGTGCGGATGTCCGCGGCCGTCGGCGGCGGCAGCAGCACCGCCCGCGTCGAGTCCTGCGACGACTCCGGGAGCCGCGGCGCCGGCTTGAGGCGCAGGCCGTAGCAGAGGGCCGCGCAGACCACGCAGGCGCCGGCCAGCGGTGCCGCCGCCAGGAGCAGCGACATCAGGGGGCCGTGGCGGCGGCGGTGTGGTCGGTGTCTAGTCAAGGTCGTCTCCGAGCACTGTACCCGGCTTGACGGCGCTGGCCTCCGAGGAGTCCGAGACCAGCCAGACATCGAGGCCCAGGGAGCGCCCGAGGGTCATGATGTCGAAGAACTGCGCGTAGCTGATATTCTCGTCTGCCCGCAGCACCAGCATGGGCTGCCGTATGCCCTCGGCCGCCGCGCCGCCGGCCAGGCCGGCACGGTCCGCCGCCGCGGTCCGGCTGTCGTGGACGAGGCGCGCCAGCTCGCGCTCCAGGTCCGGCCAGGCAATGTGGCGGTCGTTGAAGAAGAGCTGACCCGAGCGGGTGATCGTGACCACCAGCTTGTCCGCCTCGCTCAGGCTGCTGATGCGGGCCTTGGGCAGACGCAGCGAGGTCTCGACCTTGGTGCCCGGCCAGAACACCAGCGAGTTGCTGATCATGAAGAAGACCAGCAGAATGAAGAACAGGCTGACCAGCGGCACCAGCGGCGCGCTGCCGGTCATGATTTTAAGGCTGGTCTTCGTCCGCATCGGCGGCGGCCTCTTCCGGCACCTCAGTGCCAAAACCCGGGAGGTTCCCGAGAGTGATGGGGTTGCGGATCAGAAAGTAGACCATCTCGGCGGAAGCCTTCTCCATGTCCAGGACGAAGGTCTCGACGCGGCCCACGAGGTAGTTGTAAGCCGCCACGGCGATGGCCGAGATGGCCAGGCCGACGCCGGTGGTGAGGAGGGCCTCCTTGACATGCTCGGCGAGGCGGACGGTCTCGACGAAGTGGCTTTTGCCCTGCATCTCATTGAACACACCGAGCAGGCCGCTGACGGTGCCAAGCATGCCGAGGACAGGGGCGATGTAGCCGATGGTGGCCAGGAGCCGGAGGTGCCTCTCGAGGCGGGGCACCTCCTGGTAGCTGACCTCGTCGGCGGCGCGGCGCATGGTCATCTCGTCGCGGTCGCCGTGCAGGATGGCGGCGCGGACGACGTGGGCCACCGGACCGGGGGTGTCGTCGCAGATGGCGATCGCCTCGGCAATGCGGTTGCGCTTCAGGACGTTGAAGAGGCCGCGGATGAACTCGTGAACGTCAATCTGGGCACGATGGAAGTGGAAGAGCCGCCCGCACAGGATGGCGACCGTCATGACGAAGGCCATGGCCAGCACCCACATCATCGGCCCGCCATCGCGGAACAGGCTCTGAACAAACATCATCGTCGTCATCGTCGCACGGCCTCCTGAGCCGTCTCGTGTGGCGGCATCACCGCACTGCCGCCGCGGCCGCGCCTCACGCCCGCGGGCTGATCTCGCACCAGGCCGACGGCAACAGCTCGATCAGGTCGTCGGCCACCAGAGCGCCCTCGGCACCGGCATGGGACTCGGCCGCACGGCCGTGGACAAAGGCGCCGAGCCGAGCCGCCGCGGCCGCACCGTAGCCCTGCGCCAACAGCGCCCCGATCATCCCCGCCAGGACATCGCCGGTGCCGGCCGTCGCCAAAGCCGGCGTGCCGCTGGTGTTGACCGTGACCGCGCCATCGGGCGACGCCACCACCGTCCCCATGCCCTTCAGCACGACCACGGCACCGCTGGCCTGAACCAGGGCGCGGGCCTGCTCGGCACGGCTCGCCGACGCCGCCAGGCGGCAGCCGAAGCCCTGCAGCAGGGCGGCCATCTCGCCCGGATGGGGAGTCAACACCATAGCGGCCCGGGCGCGTGCCGTCAACGAGGGGCAGGCCGCCAGGAGCCGCAGAGCGTCGGCGTCGATCACAGCCGGCACAGCGCCGTCAAGGCTGTCGCCAAGGCACTCGAGGGCCTCCGGCGCCGGGCCGAGGCCGGGCCCGAACACCAGCGCCTGGCGGCCGGCCACGAGGCCGCGCAGCGCCGCCGACGAGGCGCGCCCGAGGAAGCCGCCGCCGTCGTCCGGCAGTCGCCGCACGATCAGCGCCGCCGGGACGCGGCATAGCGGCTCGCAGCCGCGCGGGACCGCCACCGTCACCAGGCCGGCCCCGGAACGCAGAGCGCCCTGCCCCGCCAGAAACGGCGCCCCGGCATACCAGCCCGAACCGCCGACCACGAGGAGGTGCCCGAAGGTGCCCTTGTGGGCATCGCGCGGGCGCCGCTGCGCCAGAGCGCGGGCGTCGGCCAGGGTGAAGGCATCCGGGCCGCTGCCCGGGAGGGCCTCGACCAGGGCCGCCGGGAAGCCGATGTCGATGCAGCGCAGGCTGCCGCAGTGGCGCAGCCCCGCGGCAGTGAGCAGCCCGGCCTTGGGCAGGCCGATGGTCAGGGTCACATCCGCCTCGATCGCCACCTCGGCAACAACGCCGCCATCCCCGTCGAGCCCCGAGGGCAGGTCGAGGGCGACCGCGAGGCAGCCGGCGGCGTTCACCTGCCGAATCCAGGTCGCGCACGGCGCCCGGAGCGCCCCGCTGAAGCCGGTGCCGAGGAGGCCGTCAATGACAACATGGCGGGGCGTCAGGCTGGCAGCGGGCAGCTCGGCGACCGTCTGCACCGGCACCGCCGCCGGCAGACGCCGCGATGCGGCCAGGGCGTCGCCGCGCAGCGCGCTCGGCGGCACCAGCGCGAAGACCTCGACCGGGAAGCCGGCCTCGGCCAGACAGCGGGCCACGACGTAGGCATCGCCGCCGTTGTTGCCGGCGCCGGCCAGGACCGTGAACGCCGGCCGATGCAGCCACGCCCAGCGGCCCGCCAGGAGATCGAGGACCTCCTCGAACGCCCCCTGGCCGGCACGCTCCATCAGGGTCAGACCGGGCGTCCCGGCGGCGATCGTCCGGGCATCCAGCTCCCGCATAGACGCAACCGACAGGGTCTTCATCGCGCCTCGCACTCGGGCCGCCCGGCGGCCTCACGACGGCCCCTCAGACGTCGCCCTCGAGCTGCACCGCCAGCTCGTCCGGGATCTCCAGGTTCGAGTAGACCACCTGGACGTCGTCGTAGTCCTCCAGCGCCTCGATGAAGCGCAGGACCTTCTTGGCGTCCTCCTTGGTCGACACCGCCGTGGTGTTCTCGGGGGCCATGATCACGCTGGACTCGCTGATCGGGATGCCGGCCTTCTCCAGAGCCGCGGCGATGGCGCCGAAGGCATCCGGCGCACCGATGATCTCGGCGGTGCCGTCGTCGACGCTGATGTCCTCGACGTCGACCCCGGCGTCCAGGAGCAGCTCCATGAGCTTCTCCTCGTCGGCGTGCTCGCCCTCAACGACGAAGCGGCTCTTGCGATGGAACATCCACGACACCGCGCCGTTGGCGGCCATGCTGGCGTTGGCGCGGGTGAAGAGGCTGCGCACGTCGGCGGCGGTGCGGTTGCGGTTGTCCGTGAGGCAGTGTACGATCACGGCCACGCCACCGGCCGCGTAGCCCTCGTACTGGATCTCCTCCATCGCTGGTCCCGCAATCTCCCCGGTGGCCTTCTTGATGGCACGGATGATGTTGTCGTTGGGCATGTTGGCAGCGCGGGCCGCAATCACCGCCTGGCGCAGGCGCGCATTCAGCTCAGGATCGCCGCCGCCCTCGCGGGCCGCCATCATGATCTCCTTGGTGACGCGCGAGAAGATCTTGCCGCGTTTGGCGTCGGCGGCGCCCTTCTTGTGCTTGATCGACGACCACTTGTTATGCCCTGACATGCTGTGCTCCTGGTTGGCTTCATCCTGATCGCGGCGCCGGGCGGGCCGTAGGCCCCCTCCCCTCGCGCGCCAACCCGCCCGCGCGTACGCGGCCGCCGCCTGGGGCGGGTCTCAGCAGGAAACTATAGGCGTTCGGCGCTTGTGTTTCCAGAACCGCCGCGCGCGACCGTCGCGCCGGCGGCGCCTCACTCCAGGGTCTGGCCCTTGCCGGTGACGACGTACTTGGTGGTGGTCAGCTCATCGATGGCGACCGGCCCGCGGGCATGCAGTCGGCCGGTGCTGACGGTGATCTGGGCACCCATGCCGAACTGGCCGCCATCGGTGAAACGGCTCGACGCATTCAGGTAGACGCAGGGCGCATCCACCAGGGCCGCAAAGCGGGTCGCGACGGCGCGGTTGTTGGTGACCACACCGGCGCTGAGGCCGGGGCCATGCTCGCCAACCAGGGCCGCCGCCTGGTCGACGCCGTCGACCAGCTCCAGATGCAACGCCGGCGCCGCACCCGGACCAGCCCCCGGCGGCGACCAGCGCTCCGGCTGCAGCAGCGCCGCCGCCGCACCCGCCGCTTCGAAGCCCAGCAGGCCATCCCGCAGGGCCGCCGCCAGCGCCGGCAGCAGCGACGCCGCCACCGCGCTGTGCACCAGCACCCGGCAGGGGCCATCGCCAGCCGCAGCGCCGTGCGCCAGATCGAGAACCAGCGCTGACGCCATCGCCGGGTCGGCGTCTTCGTCCAGGAAGAGGTGGTGACCACGCTCGGTCTGACCCAGAATCGGCACCCGCGACACCGCGACAATCCCCTGAACCCAGGACGGCGACCCCACCGGGATGGCGACGTCGACCGCAGCGCGGTCCGATACCAGCAGACGGCGGCTCGCGTCGTCATGACCAGGCACCAGACACAGCGACCCGACCGGACTCTTGGCCGACAGCGATACGGCCGACAGCACCCGCGACAGGGCCGTGCAGGTACGGATGATCATCGGGCCGGCACAGAGCACCACGGCGTCACCGGCCTTGGCGCAGAGCAGCAGGGCATCGATCACGGCGCCGACATCCGACTCGGCCAGCACCGCCACCACCCCGAGCGGCACGCGCGTCTTCTCGATCTTCAGGCCGTTGGGACGAATCCACGTCGACTCGACCCGGCCGATCGGATCGGGCAGGCCGGCCAGGGTGCCGGCCAGGCGGACCTTGCCCTCGAGGTCGGCACGGGTCAGGGCGATGCCGGCCGCGACGGCCTCGCTGGCGCCGTGCGCCCGGGCGTGCGCGGCGTCATTCTGAGCCGCCTGCAGCACAGCCTCGTGGCCGTCGAGAAGGGCCGCCGCAACCGCCTGCAGGAAGGCATTCTTCTGCGGCCCCGGCAGCAGGCGCAGGCAACGCGCGACGGCGCGGGCCCGGCGCAGAAGCTCGCGCAGGTCGTGGTCTCTGCTGTGCGGTTCAGCGGTCATGGCAGCCTCCCTCGCCTCAGCGGGTCAGGACCAGGTAGTCCCGATGGATGACCTCGTCGAAGCAGGCATCCACGCCGAGGATGCGGCGGATGTCGGCCGACTTCCGGCCCTTGATGCGGGCCACCTCGTCACAGCGGTAGTTGCTGATGCCGCGCCCGAGCTCCAGGCCCTGGGCGTTGACGATGCGCACGGTGTCGCCGCGACCGAAGGCGCCGGCCTGGTCGGTGACCCCGCCCGGCAGGAGGCTGCGGCCCTTGCGGCAGACGGCCTCCTCGGCACCGGCGTCGACCACGACCTCGCCGGCCGGCTCGCTGAAGAACGCCAGGAAGCGCTTGTGGCTCGGCATGCGGCGGGTGTCGCCACGCCCGCAGAAGAGCGTCCCGATGTCCGCCCCGGCGGCGATCTGGGCGAGCACCCCGAAGTCGCGCCCGTCGGCGATGATCAGGCTCTCGCCGGCACGCATCACCACCTCGGCGGCACGCAGCTTGGTCGCCATGCCGCCGACGCTGAAGCGGTTCCCGTCGGTGCCGCCGGCCATCTGCCGAAGCTCGTCGTCGATGTGGTGCACCACCGAGAGCCGTTCGCCCAGAGTGCCGTCGGGCAGGCGGCGGTGCATGCCGTCGACCGTGGTCAGGAGGATGGTCAGGTCGGCCCGCAGCATCGTCGCCACCATCGCCGCCAGGGTGTCGTTGTCCCCCAGACGGATCTCGGCGACGCTGACCGAGTCGTTCTCGTTGATGATCGGCAGGACGTGCTGGCCGAGAAGAGCATCCAGGCACGAGGTGACATTGAGGTGACGCTCGCGGTTCTGGACGTCATCGGCCGTCAGCAGGAGCTGCGCGCAGTGAAAACCGCGCGCCACGCAGGCCGTCTCGTAGTGGTACATCAGACGGCACTGGCCCACCGCGGCGTGCGCCTGGAGCTGCGGCACCGCGCGCGGCCGACGGGCCGTGCCCAGGACCGTCATGCCGGCGCCAATCGCCCCCGACGAGACCAGCAGGACCTCCCAGCCGCGCTCGCGCAGCACCGCCAGCCCGCCGACGAGCTGGTCGATGCGCTGCGACGCCGAGAGGCCGGCCATGTCGGTCAGCAGCCGCGTGCCGACCTTGACCACCACCCGGCGCACCCCCGTGAGGGCACGCTGCCGACAACCCTTGTCTTCGAGATTCACGTCCATGCCAGCCGCTCCGAGAACACGACCGCAGGGCACAGCCGGCGAGAGCCTCCCCCCGCGCCATGCCGCCCGCCCAGGCCACGCCCGACGAGCGCGATACTATAGCGGCCCGACGCTGGCCTGTCAGACCGCCCCGGCCGGCGGCGCCCAGCACCACCGGGGCACGGCGCCCACAAGGCCACGCACACACCGCCCACGGAAGCCGCCCACGCGGCCCCCGGCAGTGCCGGCCTGCGGCCTCCCGGAAAGGGACCCAAGCGACACAAGAGACTCCAGGATAACCCCGCCGCAGATCTTGGTGCCGCTGAGTTCCCTCGGCTTCCTGGCGCCCGGAGCCCTAGGGTCCAGTGCCCCCAGTGTCCCTTCGCCATCCGCCCCGCCGGGAGCAACGTGCGGCGCCGCGCGGATCCGCTTGACTGACACGGCCGCACCCGCTACTGTCCCTCCGTTGCCGTCCGCGGTTCCGGGAGTCTGGCGGCGGCTTCGGGAGGGAGTGCAGGGCTATGGTTTCTTCGCGTCTGCATCTGCCGTCGTGCTGCGTCCGGGATTTCCTGCGTCAGCAACAGGCCAACAGGCCGCGCCCAGGGGAGTGGCTCCGGCTCGGGGTCTGTGCAGTGCTTCTGCCGCTCTCTGCCGGGTTTGCCGACGCATCTCTGTCGCCTCTGAATCCCACCAGTGCCGAGAGATTCGGGGGGACCCTCTCCGCCAGCCCGGGAAGGCTGCTGGCGGGAGCCTGCAAGGACAACGATAGCGGCACGAGCTCAGGCTCGGCCTACCTCTACGACGAGCAATCCGATGGCACCTGGACGCTGACCGCCAAGCTGCTTGCCGCCGACGGCGCCGCCTATGACGAGTTCGGCTGCGCCGTGAGTGTGGATGGCGACCGGGTGGTGGTCGGTGCCAGCAAGGACGATGACAACGGC
>JAAYZO010000397.1 GCA_012514865.1 Lentisphaerota bacterium
CCGCCATGCCTCCAGGGCCGTTCGAAAGTCCGGTTCTGGCACCCTTTCAGGGTGCGTGGTGCGTGGGTTCACGCTTCCGGGGGTCGGGCTGCGCGCGACCCCCGGCTACGGTCTGGCACCCCTTCAGAGTGGCCAGTTGAGCGCTGACGCGACCTTCGATCCGCCCCGCCATGAACTCATCACCACGAGTCCTGCTGCTCGCCACCGAGGCCTACGGCTGTCGCGGCGGCATCGCCACCTTCAACCGCAACCTCTGCCAGGCCCTGACCGCGGCACCCGTCGCGGCGCGGGTCACGGTCGTGCCACGGCGTCTCGACGAGGCCCTCGCCGAGGGGGCGCTGCCGCCGGCGGTCACCCAGATGACGGCCGCCACGGGCGGCGGCCTGCGCTTCTGGGTGGAGGCCATTCGCGCGGCCCGTCGCGGCGGTCCTGTCGATCTGATCCTGTGCGGTCATCTCTACCTCCTGCCGACCGCGGTCCTGCTCAGGGCTCTGACCCGCGCGCCGATGGCCGTCGTGCTCTACGGCATCGAAGCCTGGCAGCCGCCGCGGCGGCGCCTCCTGCGCGGGTGTGCCCGGCGGCTCGACCACGCCATCGCCATCAGCACCCTGACGCTGGAGCGCTTCGCGGCCTGGAGCGGGCACCCGTCGTCGCGGTCGACGGTGCTGCCGTGCGCCGTCGATCTGTCGCGTTTCACGCCGGGGCCCAGGCCCGCCGAGCGCGTCGCGGCGCTCGGCCTGCAGGGCCGGCGCGTCCTGCTCACCCTGGCCCGCCTCGATGCGTCCGAACGCTACAAGGGCATCGACGAGGTCCTCGACGCCCTCGTCGCCCTGCGCGCCGGGAGCCCCGACCTGGTCTACCTCGTCGCCGGCGACGGCTCCGACCGCCCGCGCCTCGAGGACCGCGCCCGGCAGCTCGGCCTTCAGGACGCGGTGCGTTTCCTCGGCTATGTCCCCGAGGCCGACAAGGTCGACCTCTACCGCCTGGCCGATGCCTTCGTGATGCCGGGCCGCGGCGAGGGCTTCGGCATCGTCTATCTCGAGGCCATGGCCTGCGGCATTCCGGTCGTGGCCAGCCGCGCTGATGCCAGCCAGGAGGCCGTGCGCGGCGGTCTGCTCGGCGAGCTGGCCGACCCCGCCGACACCGCCTCGGTGCGCGAGGCCATCCGCCGGGCCCTCGCACGGCCCCGCGGCGTCCGCCCCGACGGCCTCGAGGTCTTCACCCTCAGCGCCTTCACCGAACGCGTCCAGGCCCTCCTCGCGGCGCTGCTGAAGGGCGCCGGACAGGACTGACCGACCCCCATGTGCGGCATCGCCGGAACCATCGGATCAGCCGACACCGCCGTCGTCACGGCCATGACGGCAGCGCTGCGCCATCGCGGCCCCGACGGCGATGGCCTGCACGCCGACCCCGACGGGCATTTCGCCTTCGGCCACCGCCGCCTCGCCATCATCGACCTCAGCGCCGGCGGCCGCCAGCCCATGGCCTGGGCCGAGGGGCGGTTCTGGATCACCTACAACGGCGAACTCTATAACTACCGCGACCTGCGCCGCGACCTCGAGCAGGCCGGCTGCGTCTTCCGGACTGCCTCCGACACCGAGGTCGTCCTGGCCGCCTACGCGACCTGGGGCGACGAGTGCCTGCGGCGCTTCCGCGGCATGTTCGCCCTGGCCCTTGCCGACCGCGCCCGCGGCGAGGTCCTCCTGGCCCGCGACCGTCTCGGCATCAAGCCGCTCCTCTACACGGTCCGGCCGGAGGGCGTCCTCTTCGCCTCCGAGCTGCGGGCCTTGCGCGCCTCGGGGAGGATCCCCGACGCGCTTGACCGGCAGGCCCTCTGGGCCTACCTCTCGCAGGGCGCCATACCGCAGCCGTCGACCATCCTGGCGGCCGTGCGCATGCTGCCGCCCGGCGCGCTCCTGCGGGTCGGCTTCGATGGCCGTCCGCGGGGCGAGCCGCGGTCCTGGTGGGACCTCGCGGAGGCCGCCGCGGTGCTGCGGCCCCAGCTCGACGGCATGGGCCTCGAGGACGCCGCCGCGGCCCTGCGCCAGCGCCTCGAGGAGGCGACGCGCTGTCACCTCGTCGCCGATGTGCCGGTGGGGGCTTTTCTCAGCGGCGGCGTGGACTCGGCTGCGATCGTCGCCCTCATGCGGCAGGTCGGCGGCGGGCCCGTGCGCACCTTCACCGTCGGCTTCCCGGCCACCCCCGGGGCCTACGACGAACGCCGGGCGGCGGCGGCGACGGCCGCGGCCCTGGGCACCGCGCACCACGCCGTGGTCATCGAACCCGCCGATGTCGGCGAGGCCTTCGAGGCGGTGGTGGATGCCCTCGATCAGCCCAGCCTCGACGGCGCCAATACCTGGTTCGTCTCGCGCGCCGCCGCGGCCCATGGCAAGGTCGCCCTTACCGGCCTCGGCGGCGACGAGCTCTTCGCCGGCTACCCGCACTTCCGCCGCCACCAACTGGCCGACCGCCTGCGCCGGCGGCTGCCCGTGCCGGGGCCGCTTTGGTCGGCGCTGCGGCTGCTCCCCGAGCGCTTCCGGCACAACCTCATGCTGCCGGCTCTGAACGAGTCCGAACGCCTGGCGACCCTGCGCTGCCGCATGGGCGACCGCGCCAGGCGCCGCGCCCTCGATGACGCCTTCCTCGAGGCCCTCACGGCGCTCCCGGCCACGCCGCCGATGCCCGGCCCCCAGGAGGCCGCCGACCGGCGCTGGCCCGACGTCGTGGCCAGGCTCTCTGCCGCCGAGGTGCGGGGGTACCTCGTGAACACCCTCCTGCGCGACGGCGACGCCATGAGCATGGCCCACGGCCTGGAGCTGCGGCCGATCCTGCTCGACCACGAGGTCGTCGCCTTCGCCCTGGCCCTGCCCAGCGCCCTCAAGATCCGCCACGGCCGCGGCAAGGCGGTCTTCTCGGCGGCCCTGGCCGACCTCCTGCCGCCGGCCGTCCTGTCGCGCCCCAAACGCGGCTTCGAGCTGCCCCTGCATGCCTGGCTCGCCGGGCCCCTGCGCGAGCGCGCCGAGGCGGCCTTCCA